>CAZBWD010000113.1:0-6141 GCA_964495585.1 uncultured Thermotogae bacterium | reverse complement strand
CAGTATATCACGTTGTGTGTCTTGTTGCATGGCATTTGTCGGACACGACACTAGCATAGGACCGATGCCCTGACGTCCCTCAGAGGATGAACAGCGCCGCGACCAGGTCGATCAAAAGCGAGACCGCCACCGGGAGGATCATCTTGCGCAGGTAGGCGGGCATCGAGGAGTGAAAGTACTCCACGGACACCGAGACGCAGGGATGGATCGGCGTGACGAGGTAACCGAGGTAGACCGCGAAGTAGGTCATGGCGAACGCCGGGCCGGACATCACGCCGTGGGTAGTAAGGAAGATCGGGACGATGATCGACATCGGCGCCTGGATCCGTCCGGTGACCAGGCCGAGGACGAACCCGATCGCCACGCACAGGACAAGCGGCGGAAGATCGAGCACCACGATCCGCGCCGGGGCTCCCGAGAGCTTGAACACGTTCAGGAAGAGGAACATCGCGAGGATGATCGCCGCGAACCGCCACGGCCGCATCCGTAGCGTGACCTTCTTCAGCCGCTGCGGCCCGATCCGGCCGATCCCCACGGCGAGCAGGAGGCTGACGCTCACCCCGACCGCCGTCCCGACCTCCGGATACGGGAGGGTGAAGGCGCTCTTCGCCGACAGGTCGAGTGCCGGTGCAGCCAGGATGATCCCCAAGGGGACGAGCAATCCGGCAAGTGAGAACCGGTCGGCATAGGCCCCCTCCCCGCCGATCCCGCGCAGCAGGGTGACGTAGCCGATGACCAGGGTGACGAGGAACGCCGGCAGGAGATAGAGGATCGCGCCGTACAGGTCAAGCGAGGCGATGGCGACCGAGGCGATGAGCGAGGAGCCGAGCGGGTAGACGAGGAGGAGGCCATGCCGGAACCAGACGTTCGCCGCCGTCTTGATGTCCGCAGGGATCCGCGAGGCGCCCCGCTCGACGAGCGGTGCGGAGAGCAGCGCACCACCGGGCATGGGGAGCATCCCGAGAAGCGCCGGGGCGAGCGCGAGGAACGGCTTGCGGCCGATCCGCAGGTTCTCCACCAGCCGGTCCATCTCCCCGGAGACCTCAAGCGCCCCGCCGATCAGCGGGATCAGGCCGACCACGAAGGTCAGAAGAAGGACCGACGGATCGGCGAGCGTGTCGAGGAGCGCCTGTCCCATCTGCGGGAAGGAGAGCGTGAACGCGGCGAGGATGACGGCGGCGATCGCCATCCCCAGGGCGAGGTTTCGTCGCGACAGGTAGAGAAGCGCGACGATCGCAAGCGAGAACCCCAACCAGATGAGCATCGACCTCCTTCACGCACACGGAAAGTCCAGGAAGCTTACTGGATTCTCGATCCGCATCCAAAGCAACGCCTGGGCTGCGGCACGCCTTTTCAACCCACGGCGGCGCTTCCCCTCACCGGAGCAAGCGGGTAGGATGGCCCGTACATCCCCATGGGAGGAAGGAGGCACCAACGACCATGGATCCACTCGAGCGGGCGATCCACGAGGCGCTCATCGGCGAGCGGCTTCCCTGTGAGCGGGCGTTCGCGCTCGCCTCGCGCCTGGGTGTCGCCCCAATCCGCATCGGTGAGGCCGCGAACCGCCTCGTGCTGCGCATCTCCCGCTGCCAGCTCGGCCTGTTCGGCTTCGAGGACGATGAGCCCGGGCGGATGAGCCCCGCACCTCATGTCCTGGATCCCCTGCGCGAGGCGATCCAGGCCCGCCGGGTCGAGGGGAAAGTCCCGTGCGCGGCCGCCTGGGAGACCGCCGCGGCGTTCGGTCTTCCCAAGCTCGAGGTCGCCGACGCGATCGAGGGGCTGGGACTGCGGGTCTCGCGCTGTCAGCTCGGTTGCTTCAGGTGACCGGGTTCACCGGCGGCCGGCCGGCGAGGACCGCAAGGACGTTGTCGACCGCCAACTCGGCGAGCGCCCGGCGGGTCGTCCCGGTCGCGCTGCCGATGTGCGGCGCGAGGACGACCCGCTCCCGCAGCTCGAGGAGGCCGGGATGGACCCGCGGCTCGCGCTCGTAGACATCGATCCCCGCTCCGGCGATCTCCCCCTTCCGCAGCGCCCAGACGAGCGCCTCCTCGTCGACCACCGGCCCGCGCGCCGCGTTCACGAGAACGGCGGTGCACCTCATCCGACGGAACGCCTCCCGGTCGAAGAGGTGGTGTGTCTGCGGGGTGAGTGGCGTGTGCACGCACAGGAAGTCGCTCTCCTCGAGCAGCGCCTCGAACGGAACCCAGATCGCACCAAGCTCGGCTTCCGCCTCGGGACTGCGGTTGCGATTGTGATACAAGACCTTCATCCCGAAGCCGAGGCGCCCGCGCCGAGCGACCGCGGTCCCGATCCGCCCCATCCCCACGATCCCCAGCGTCCGGCCGTGGACGTCGAGGCCGATGTGCGGCTGGATCAGCTCCCAGCCGAGGAACCCCCCGGTGCGCACGAACCCGTCGGCTTCCGGGATCCGTCGTGCCGCGGCGAGCAGGAGGGCGAAGGTGAGGTCGGCCGTCGCCTCGGTCAGCGCGCCCGGGGTGTTGGTCACGACCACCCCCGCGGCCCTCGCCGCGTCGAGGTCGATGTTGTCGTAGCCGACCCCGAGGTTTGCCACGATCCGCATGTTCGGCGCCGCCGCGAACACATCGGCGTCGATCCGATCCGACAAGAGGCAGACGAGCGCCTCGGCGTCGCCGACGTGGGACAGGAGCGCGTCGCGGTCGATCGGCCCGGCCGCGTCTCGCGCCTCGACGGTGTGCCCGGCGCCGCGCAGCCTGGCGCGCGCCTCCTCGAAGATTCGGCAGGTCGCGTAGATCCTAGCCATTCGCTGCTCCTTTCTCCTTGGGGATCGCCTGGCGCGCCAGCGCGTCGCAGCGCTCGTTCTTCGGGTCCCCGGCGTGCCCCTCCACCCAGTGGAAGGTCACGTCGTGGGTCCGCACAAGACGGTCGAGTGCCCGCCAGAGGTCCTCGTTCCTCACCGGCAAGAGCCGCCGGCCGCTGCGCCGCTTCCACCCGTTCGCCTTCCAAAGCGGAAGCCACTCGCTGATCCCCTGCTTGACGTAGGTCGAGTCGGTGTAGAGATCGACGTGCACCGGTCCGCGCAGGGCACGCAGCGCCTCGATCGCCGCGGTGAGCTCCATGCGGTTGTTCGTCGTCTCCCGCTCTCCACCGGAAAGCTCCTTGCGATGCACTCCGCTCTCAAGGACCGCGGCCCAGCCGCCCGGCCCGGGGTTGCCGCTGCACGCACCATCAGTGTGGATCGTCACTTGCTTCACGGTGTCATAGGTATAGCCGATCGCGGCAGCCGTGTCGAGACGCGGCCCCGCGCGAGGCCGGATCGCAACGGCTCGGCTACTTCGCCAGCACCCCGGCCAGGGCGAGCAGGCTCTCGTCGAGCGGCTTTCTGTGCGTCACGACCTCAGCAAGCGGCGTCGCCACGATCTCGCCCTTCAACAGGCCAACGAGGACGCCGGCGTTTCCCTGGTCGAGCTGCGCTGTCGCCTGCGCCCCCAGCCGGGTGGCAAGGAGCCGGTCGAACGCCCCGGGGGCGCCGCCCCGCTGCACGTGGCCGAGGATCGTCATCCGCAGCTCAAAGCCGAGGCGTTTCCGGTGTTCCTGGAAGTAGCCGGCGAGCCGCGCGGCGTTGTACTTCGCGCCCTCGGCCACGACGACGAGCGCGTGGGACTTCCCGCGCTCGTAAGCGGCATGCAGGTCGGACGCCACGGTCTCGGGGTCCACCTCCGCCTCGGGGATCACGATCGCCTCGGCCCCACCGGTGACCCCCGCGACCAAGGCGAGGTACCCGCACTCCCGGCCCATCACCTCGATCAGGAACGCCCGCTGGTGGGAGGAGGCGGTGACCTTCAGCCGGTCGATCGCCTCGAGCGCGATGTTGAGCGCCGTGTCCACGCCGATCGTGAACTCGGAGCCGTAGAGGTCGTTGTCGATCGTCGAGGCGACCCCGACCACGGGGAACCCGAGCTGCGAGAGCGCGTGCGCACCGGTCTGCGAGCCGTTTCCCCCGATCACGATCAGGCCGTCCATCCCGCGCTGGTTCAGGGTCCGCAGCGCCTTCAAGCGGCCCTCCTCGGTCTCGAACTCCGGACAGCGGGCGCTGCCGAGGATCGTCCCCCCGTGCTGCATGATCCCGCCGACGTCCCGCGCCCCGAGGGGGACGAAGTTGTCAGCGATCAGGCCGGTGTAACCATGCCGCACGCCGTGGACCTCCCAGCCCTTGTCCACGCCGGTCCGCACGACGGCGCGGATGGCCGCATTCATCCCCGGAGCGTCTCCTCCACTGGTCAGGACCGCGATCTTCTTCATGCTCCCTCCTCGCCGCTGCGACATGGGTTAACCGGCGGATCTCAAGGGCCGCACGGCCTCACCGCAACTCTAATCCCCGCACCGACGTGCCGCAACCCGGCAGGGAGTCAGGACCGCCGGATGACGGCGCAAAAGCCGGAACAACGTTCGGGACCCGCCGATTGAGACCTTGCACCCGACCCCGGACAGCGCTACCCTATGAAGAAAGACTGAATACTACTATAGGAGGCATCATGCCGAATCCCGTCATCGACGTCCTGATGGCCCATCGCACGATCCGCCGGTTCAAGCCCGACCCCGTCCCGCCGGAGACCGTGGAGACGATCCTCCGCGCCGGGGTCCGCGCGGCAAGCGCGGGGAACCTTCAGGGCTACTCGCTCGTCGTCATCGACGACCCGGCGCGCCTGGAGAAGATGGCGTTCAAGGCACCCCTGGCCATCACCGCGCTCGTGGACCAGTACCGGCTCAAGCGCTGGTTCGAACTGAACGACGCGCCGTTCTACAACGACCAGGCGATCAACCTGTTCATCTCCTACTGGGACGCGGTCATCGCGCTGCAGAACATCGTGGTCGCCGCAGAGAGCCTGGGCCTCGGCACGGTCTACGTCGGGCTCGTCCTCTCGACCGACGTCAGGGAGACGCTCGGCGCGCCGGAGTACGTGGTCCCGGCCGGCCTTGTCTTCATTGGCACCCCCGACGAGGAGCCACCGCTGCGGCCCCGCCTGCCGCTCGAGGCGGTCGTCCACCACAACACCTACCACATGCCGACTGACGAGGAGATCCGGGCCTACTACGAGGAGAAGGATCGGACGTGGGAGACGATGGACCCGCAGAGGCGGCGCAAGCTCGAGGAGAAGGGAATCCACAACACCGCACAGGCCGTGACCCTCGGCCACTACACGCCGCAGTTCATCGAGGGCGAGAGCGTGCGCCTCCTCGAGAGCATCCGCAGGGCTGACTTCCGCCTGTGGGACGAGGCCTGAGGCCGGACGAAGGAGGATGAGCATCGGGATTGCCACACGAGGCGGCGGTGCGCTATGGTCTCCTCTCATAGGAGGTGTCCCATGAGACGCACTGTCCTTGTCGCTTGCCTTCTGTCCGGTATGCTCCTCGGCTCCTGTGGGCTCGCCCTCGGCCAGGACCCCGTCCCACCGCTCTTTCCCCTGTCGAGCCTGGCGGACCTCTATGCCTACCCGAATGCGCTACCGAGTGAGCGCGCCCCCGACCTCTACGTGACCGCCCTGCCGGTGGGTGAGCTCGTGGTCGTCCTGCGTCCGATCAGCGAGAGCGAGTACGGGTCGTTCCAGGTGCAGGCGATCGGCTACCAGATGATCGAACAGGAGATGCTCGCCGCGGCGATCGCCCTGCCGTTCGTGACGCCCGCCGACGTTGCGGGGTTCTCGAAGGAGCTCTCGGACTTCCTCAAGCGGCGGGTAAACGAGATCAGCGGATTTGCGGTCTTCGACGTTCGACCGCCCTCAAGCCCCTAGACGGCCCGGATCGACGCTCTAGAAGCGGTTTCGAAAGTGCGTGTGCATCCGCTAGAGTGGAGGCATGAGAGGGGATGAACTGACAGACGGGCAATGGAGGCGCATCGCGCCTCTCCTGCCAAAGCAAGGGAAGATGGGCCGTCCGCGGGCGGATGATCGCAAGGTGCTCAACGGCATTCTATACGTCCTGCGGACGGGGTGTCGCTGGAAGGACATGCCGCAAGAATACGGCGCCTATGTGACGGCGTGGAGAAGGTTGCAGCGCTGGGAAGAGGAAGGGGCATGGGAGCGGATCTGGCAAGCGTTCCTCGCTGACTTAGACGAGGGAGGGAAACTGGACTGGGCCCGCGCGTTCCTGGATGGGAGCTTC
>CAZBWD010000112.1:0-6158 GCA_964495585.1 uncultured Thermotogae bacterium | reverse complement strand
CCCGTTCTCCATCCTCCTCGGGGGGCTGTCTGGCTACTACGGCGGCGGGATCGACACCTTTCTGCAACGCGTCGGAGAGGTGTTCATGGCGATCCCCGGCCTTCCGATCCTGCTCGCCATGGGCGCGGCCCTCGCCGGGATGGGGCTCTCGGCGACGCAGGTGTTCCTGGGGATCATCATCGCTCTGGCCCTGATCAGCTGGGCGGGCGGCGCGCGCGTCATCCGCGGGCAGGTTCTCGCCATCCGCCAGATGGACTTTGTCGCCGCGGCGAAGGCCGCCGGATCGAGCGATCTGCGGATCATCCTGCGTCACATCACCCCGAACGTCACGAGCTACCTCATCGTAGCGGCGACGCTCACGATACCGGGGATGATGCTCACCGAGGCGGCGCTCTCCTTCCTCGGCTACGGGATCCGCGAGCCGATGACGAGCTGGGGGCAGCTCCTGAACGCGGCGACGAACATCTCGGGCATCGAAGAGCATCCCTGGCTCCTTGTTCCGGGGATCTTCATCGTCGTCGGGGTGCTCGCCTTCAACTTCATGGGCGACGCCCTGCGCGACGCGGTCGACCCGTTCACCATCGTCTGAGCGAGGCTCTCATCGTCGAGCGGGGGCGTCGCGGACCTCGCAGCTGGGTTGCGACGCCGGCGCGACCGTGGCCCGAACGTCGGCGGTAAACACGCAAAACTTGCGCCCCATCCCGTATTTCGGTATTCTCTATGGAGTTGATTTCCCGGGAACAGAGGCGGTCGTCACATGGAGCGAATCGAGCGGACCTTCATCGAAGAGGAGATGGAGCAGTCCTATATCAACTACGCGATGAGCGTCATCCGGGGTCGCGCGATCCCCGATGTGCGTGACGGCCTCAAACCGGTCCAGCGGCGGATCCTCTACGGGATGAACGAGCTCGGGCTTCCCCCGGGCAAGGCGCACAAGAAGTCGGCGCGCATCGTGGGGGAGGTGATGGGGAAGTTCCACCCGCACGGGGACATGGCGATCTACGACACGATGGTCAACATGGCCCAGGAGTTCTCCTACCGCTACCCGTTGGTCGACGGCCAGGGGAACTTCGGCTCGATCGACGGGGACAGCGCGGCTGCGATGCGCTACACCGAGGCGCGGCTCGCCCCGATCGCCACGGAGTTCCTCGAAGAGCTCGGGGAGAAGACCGTCGATTGGGTGCCGAACTTCGACGACTCGCTCGAGGAGCCGGTCGTCCTCCCGGCGAAGGTCCCGAATCTCCTGATGAACGGGGCGTGGGGCATCTCCGTGGGAATGACGACGCAGATCCCGCCGCACAACCTCGCCGAGCTCATCGAGGGGATCATCGCGCTGATGGACGACCCGCACGCCGGCGTGAAGGAGCTGATGGCGCGCATCCCCGGCCCGGACTTCCCGACCGGCGGTCTGATCATGGGCCGCGAGGGGATCGAGAAGATGTACCGCACCGGGCAGGGCAAGATCACGCTGCGCGGCAAGGCGGTGATCGACGACGACCGGATCATCATCTCCGAAATCCCCTACCAGATCCGCAAGACGACGATCGTCGAGGGGATCGCCGCCAAGGTGCACGCCGGGCAGATCGACGGGATCGCCGACCTGCGGGACGAGTCGGACCGGGAGGGGCTGCGGATCGTCGTCGAGCTGAAGCGCTCGGCCAACCCGAACGTCGTCTTGAACCAGCTCTACAAGTACACCCCGCTCGAGCGGACCTTCGCCGCGATGTTCCTCGTGATCCTCGACGGCAACCCGCGCACGCTCTCCCTCAAAGAGATCCTCAACTCGTTCATCGACTTCCGTCGCGAGGTGGTGCGGCGACGGACGGAGCACCGCTTGGAGGTCGCCCGCAAGCGGGCCCACATCCTGGAGGGATACCGGATCGCCCTTGCGAGCATCGAGCGGGTGATCGAGATCATCCGCGCGGCCAAGGACGCGGCCGCTGCGGCGGAGCACCTGCGCGAGGAGCTCGCCCTCTCTCAGGAGCAGACCGACGCGATCCTCAAGATGCGCCTGTCCCAGTTGACGAGCCTCGAACACGAGAAGATCGACGCGGAGTACGAGGAGAAGCTCCTGGCGATCGCGGAGTACGAGCGGATCCTCGGAAGCGAGACCCTCCTCGACGAGACGATCAAGAAGGAGCTGCGGGCGATTAGCGAGAAGCACGCCGACGAGCGGCGGACCCTGATCACCGACGAGAACGGCGAGGTCGACTTCACGCACCTGATCCCGGACTACGACCTGATGGTGACCGTCACCCAGCGGGGGTATGTCAACGCCCCCCGCGCGGAGGAGTTCCGCAGCCAGGGACGCGGCGGCAAGGGGGTCATCGGGCAGCGGACCAAGGAGGAGGACTACATCTGCTGCACCGCCGTCGCCAACGCCCGCGATGAGCTTCTCGTCTTCTCCGACCGTCGCCGGGTGTACCGGACGCAGGGGTACAAGCTCCCCTCGCTGCGCCGCGACGCGGCGGGCAAGAACCTGCGGACGGTGGTCGCCCTCGACCAGGACGAGGTCGTGCGGGCGATCCTTCCTGTCGCGAGTTTCGACGATGTGGAGGGCCGGTTCTGCCTGATGGCGACGGGCAACGGGATTGTCAACCGCAATCGGCTCTCCGATTACGGGAACGTCCACACCAACGGGATCATCGCACTGAACGCCGACGAGGACGACCGCCTGGTCGACGTGCACGCCACAATCGGTGACGGGGAACTGATCCTCGCCAGCCGCGACGGCAAGACGATCCGTTTCCACGAGGAGGAGGTCCGCCTGACGAAGCGCCCGTCAAGGGGGGTCATCGGGATCCGGCTCGAGGAAGAGGATCACCTGATCGGGATGGCCGCGATTGAGCGCGAGATCACCGTGGACAAGAAGCTCCTGATGGTCACCGAGCGCGGCTACGGCAAGCGCGTCTCCCTCGTCGATTTCCCCCTGCAGGGCCGCGGCGGCAAGGGGGTCCTCGGCATCAAGCTCGACCGGGACTCCGGCCCCCTGGTGACGAACGGCATCGTCTCGGATGGGGACGAGATCATCATCATCACCGAGGTCAAGGTGATCCGCATCCTCGCCGGGGAGATCAACACCTACGGCCGCTACGCGCGGGGGGTCCGGTTGATGCATCTCGACGAGGACGATCGGATCGTCGCGGTCGTGAAGACGTAGGAGGCGGGATGCCGCAGGGGATCGAAGCGATCGTCGCTCAGCTCGGGGAGGGGACGGACCACCTCATCCCCGAGGAGGACCTCGCGGGGAAGCTGCGCCGTGCGCGGGACACCGGAAGGCCGTTGCGGGTCAAGCTGGGGATCGATCCGTCCGCGCCGCACCTGACGCTCGGCCACACCGTGCCGCTGCGCAAGATGCGCCAGTTCCAGGACCTCGGACACACCGGGGTCCTCGTCGTCGGGGACTTCACCCGCCGGATCGGCGATCCGTCGGGCCGCGCGTCCACGCGGGCGCTGATGACCGCGGAGGAGATCCGGGCGAACATGGAGACCTACCAGGAGCAGGCGTTCAAGGTCCTCGACCCGGAGCGCACCGAGGTGCGATACAACTCGGAGTGGCTGGGCGCGCTTTCCTTCGCCGATGTGATCGTCCTGACGTCCAAGTACACCGTCGCCCGGATGCTCGAGCGCGACGACTTCGCGAAGCGGTTCTCGGAGGGCCGGCCGATCAGTGTCCTCGAGTTCCTCTACCCGCTCGCCCAGGCGTACGACTCGGTGGCGGTGCGGGCCGACGTCGAGCTCGGCGGCAACGACCAGCTGTTCAACCTCCTGGTCGGGCGGGACGTCCAGCGGGAGTACGGCCAGGCGCCGCAGGTCGTCATGACCGTGCCGCTTCTCATCGGGATCGACGGCGAGCGGGCGATGAGCCAGACCGCCGGCAACTACGTCGGGCTGAACGAGCCGCCCGCGCAGATGTTCGGCAAGCTCCTCTCGATCCCCGATCCACTGCTCGAGACGTACTACGCCCAGCTGACCGACCTCCCCGCCTCGCGGGTGCGGTCCCTGATCGACCGGTCCCCGCGGGACGCCAAGCGGGAGCTCGCCTGGGAGCTCGTGCGGATGTATCACGGGGAGGCGGAGGCCGACGCGGCGCGCGAGGAGTTTGACCGCGTCTACGTCCGGCACGAGCAGCCGAGCGACACCCCGCGCGTGAAGATCGACCGCGCTCTCGTCAAGGAGGATGGCACGATCTGGATCCTCGACCTGCTCGAGGCGTCTGGGCTGGTACGCAGCCGCGGAGAGGCCAAGCGTCTGATCGCCCAGGGCGGCGTCAGGGTGAACGAGGCGCGCGTGGAGGGCGTCGACCTCGACCTGCGGTTCACGCCGCCGCTGCTCATCCAGGTGGGCAAGCACCTGTTCACGGAGGCGGTGTAGTCCGGTCTTTCTTGACAGGTTCAGGATTGACAACTATAGTGCCTCTGGAAGGGTCCATAGCTCAGCGGCAGAGCGCCCGGCTCATAACCGGTCGGTCCCAGGTTCGAATCCTGGTGGGCCCACTTGGGCCATGGACAAGGTGTTCATCTACATCGACGGCAGAGCACGGGGCGGCGAGCCGGGCGAGGCCGGTATCGGCCTGGCGTTTACCGACAAGGACGGGAATGTGATCGAGGAGATCTCCCGCCTGGTCGGGAGGACGACGTCGCGGATCGCCCGCTACCGGGCGCTGATCGAGGCGGCGCGGTCCGCCCAGACCTACTCGCCGCAGTCGGTCATCCTCTTCAGCGACGACCAGCGGCTGGTGAACCATGTCAACGGGGTCTTCCAGAGCCGGGAACCGCACCTGAACCATCTCCTGGAGATCGCCAAGGGGGTTCTCAATCAGTTCCCGCAGTGGCGCGTGAACTTCGTCGATCGCAATGCGAACCAGCGGGCGCCGCGGCTGGTCGAGCAGGCGTTCCACAACCGGATCCAGGCGCAGCAAACGCGTGAGAACCTCGAGCTGCACCTGGCGGCGGAGATCGCTCCGTTGAGCGACGAGGCGGTGGAGCGCGTGATCGAGTATGCCCAGCGCCTCCAATTGGAGCTGTAAGGGATGCGGATCGTCCTGCAGCGGGTCACCCGGGCGTGCGTTCGGGTCGAAGACCGCACGGTCGCTGCG
Source organism: uncultured Thermotogae bacterium (assembly GCA_964495585.1). Taxonomy (GTDB): domain Bacteria; phylum Bipolaricaulota; class Bipolaricaulia; order UBA7950; family UBA9294; genus CAZBWD01. The sequence continues at coordinate 1,060 of CAZBWD010000112.1, read as the reverse complement.
ATCGGTCGCGGTGTGGTCCTCCTGGTGGGCATCGCGCGCGGGGACGGGGAGACGCGCTTCGACCCACTGGCAAGGAAGATTGCCACGCTTCGCATCTTCGCGGATGAGGACGGTAAGATGAACCGCTCCCTGTGCGAAGTCGGCGGGGAGATCCTCGCGGTCCCGCAGTTCACCCTGCTCGGTGAGACGCGCAAGGGGCGCCGCCCGAGCTTCACGAAGGCCGCGCTGCCGCAGGAGGCCGCGGCGCTCTTCGAACGGTTCGTCGAGGTGCTCCGCGGTCAGGGGATTCCGGTCAAGACCGGCGTCTTCCAGGCGGAGATGGCGGTCGAGCTGGTGAACGACGGGCCGGTTACCTTCCTCCTCGAGACGCAGGCACGGCAGACGAAGGACGCCTGACTGAGTCCAAGCGGTCTTCGCGGCGGTGCCTCCTACCCGCGAAAGACGGGGCAGCCGGTCCGGCGTGGTGTGTCGGCGGTGCGATCGGGCCTGAGGATGACTGCGGACCCACAGCGCGGCCAAAACGCGGAGAGGCCCCTTGAGGCCTCTCCTGTGCTGGTGGGCTGTGTTGCGGGGTGCTGTATTCTGCTCCCGTGATACTCAAACTGTACGACACGAATATGGGCAGACTGTGAAGAAGGTATGGGGATTCCGTGTGAGCAGGATCTACAGGCCTGAGGGATCCGCGAGAAGCGTAGAGTTCTAGGGCATAAGGAGGCTCCTCACCCACCGGGTTCAGGAGGTGGTCCGTAGCGCGTCAGGCGGATAGGGGGACGCTGGTCCTGGTGAGGCCACTGTAAGGAGAGGGGGCAGGCTCTCGATCTGGGCGGTCCTCGCGACCTTCGCCCGCTCCTGACCGGCATCCTAATCCGACGGCTGGCAGAGACATTCGATCCCATTTATTGCTAGACAATCGTCTCATCTGCCTCCTGCTGTCAACATAGTCATGTTCAGATCCTGTTTTTGTTCGTTTCATTGCTGCGGCCATGCGCCGAAAACATGGGAGTGGCAGTCTTTTCTCATTGAAGGATGAGCATGAGGGCGCGAGCCGTCATGCCACTGT
>CAZBWD010000111.1:0-6213 GCA_964495585.1 uncultured Thermotogae bacterium | reverse complement strand
TATGTCCGGTGGTGTGGGAGGACGGGGGCTGTGAAGCCCCCTCCTACCCGATTGACCTCGGAGACGAGCCATGCACGAGACAAAACGGGCCCACGGGCCGGCACGTGGCGCCACGGCACCCCTGGCCCCATGAAGGGGCGTTAGCATGCTGACCTTCATCGCTCGCCGTGGGGTCGGGATGCTCATGAGCGTCGTCCTGGTCATCACCATCGCGTTCGTCCTGATCAAGCTCGTCCCGGGGACCCCGGCGGCGGTCATCCTCGGATCCAACGCGACCCCCCAGCAGATCGAGAAGTTGAACGCGGCCTGGGGGTACGACAAACCGCTCATCGTTCAGTTCTACCGCTACGTGGTGAACCTCTTTCACGGCAACCTCGGCCTCTCCCTCTACTTCAGGGAGCCGGTGCTCACGATCATCGGCCAGCGCTCCGAAGAGAGCAGCTTCCTCGGCATCATGGCCCTCCTCGTTGTCATCGGCATCGGCCTGCCCGCGGGGGTAATCGGTGCACTCAAACCGAATAGCTTCATGGACAACCTCCTCCTGCTCGTCGCACTGGCCGGTGCCTCGATCCCGAGCTTCTGGCTGGGGTTGATGCTGATGGTCCTCTTCGCGGGGACGCTCCACTGGCTCCCGAGTTCAGGATTCACCTCCGTCATCCACACCGGAAACATCGGCAACCTGAAAAACCTCATCCTGCCCGCCTTCGCTCTGGGGTTCGTGAACGCTGCCCTCGTCGCACGCACGGCGCGATCGACCATGCTCGATGTCCTGCTGACCGATTACATCACGACCGCTCGCTCCAAGGGGCTGGCCGAACGGATCGTCATCGTGAAGCACGCACTGCGCAACGCAGCGATCCCTGTCCTGACGGTCGTTTCGTTCACCTTCGCCTCACTCGTCTCCGGGGCGGTGGTGACGGAGAACGTCTTCGCCCTGCCGGGGATCGGCAGCCTGATCGTCTCCTCGGTCCTCAAGCGCGACTATCCCGTGATCCAGGGGATCATGATCATCGTTGCGATCCTTTATGTGGGACTGAACTTCCTCACGGACCTCGCCTACGCCTTCCTCGACCCGCGGATCCGGTACGGTGAGCAGTAGCCATGGACAAGAGCAGAACGCCGAACAATCGGAACACCTCGGCCGTCCCGCCGGGCCGAGGCAGGAAGACACCTGAAGGAGTGACGCAGACACCGAGGATGCGGTTCAGAGGGTCCCTCTCTTCGCTCGTCCGGTTCATGGTGCGGCGCAAGATGGTCCTCGTCGCGGTGATCATCCTCGCCGCCCTCCTCTTCCTCGCTGCGGCCGGACCGTGGGTCTCCCCGTACCGCGCGGGCACGCTGAACCTCCTTTCCCGACTCCAGCCGCCGAACAAGACCCATCTCCTCGGCACGGACAACTTCGGCCGCGACATCCTGAGCCGCGCGTTCACCGGGACGCGGATCACCCTCCTCCTCGGCCTGGCGATCGCCGGGTTTGCGCTCCTGTTCGGACTTCCGGCCGGGACGCTCTCCGGCTACTACAACACCTTCGGGCTCGTCGCGATGCGCGTCGTCGACGCGATGATGGCGTTTCCCGCGATCATCCTCGCCCTCGCCCTGATGGCGATCTTCGGACGCCAGGGGGTCCTCAACGTGATCATCGCGGTGGGATTTGTCTGGACGCCGCGGATGATCCGCGTCGTGTACAGCTCGACCCTGTCGCTGCGGGAGAACGCTTATGTTGAGGCGGCCCGCGCGATCGGGGCGTCGTCGAGCCGTGTCCTCCTGCGCCACGTTGTGGTCAACCTCCTCTCGCCGGTGATCGTCCAGGCGACGTTCACCTTCGCCTTCTCGATCATGGACGTCGCCGCGCTCAACTTCCTCGGCGTCGGAATCCCCCCGTACATCCCGAGCTGGGGTGGGATGATGAACGAGGGGCAGACCTACATCATCCGCGCCCCGTGGATCATCGTCTTTCCCGGCGTCTTCCTCGCGCTCTCCGTCCTCTCGTTCAACATCCTCGGCGACGCCCTCCGCGACCGCCTCGACCCGAGACTGCGGAGGATCATGTGATGAGACGACTGCAGATCGATGAGACAACCCATGAACAGGCGCGTGCCCTCCTGCGCCAGATGATCGGCATCCGCAGCGCCAACCCGCCGGGCGAAGAGGACCGGATCGTCTCGTTCGTTGAGGACCTCCTCGGCCGGGGCGGCATCCCGACGCAGCGGATTCCCCTCGAAGAAGGCCGCAGCTCACTCGTCGCCCGCCTGCCGGGGCGGGAACAGGGAAGTGTCGTGTTCTGCGCGCACCTCGACACGGTGGCCGCCGACGAGGAGCAGTGGACGAGTCCCCCGCTTGAGCCGCGACTGGAGGCCGATCGCCTCTACGGGCTCGGCGCAGCGGACATGAAGAGCGGCGTGGCCGTGCTCCTGACGCTGGCGCTCCAGATCGCTGCCCAGGGGGTGCCGCTTGCGAAGAGCCTCGTCCTCGCGTTCACCGCGGATGAGGAGCAGGCCTACCGCGGGGCGGCATCGGTCGCGGCATCCGGACTCATCGACGACGCGGAGTTCCTCCTCATCCCCGAGCCGACCGCCGGCAGGGCATACTGCGGCCAGAAGGGCGAGCTGTGGCTCGAGGCGACGTTCACCGGCCGGGCGGCCCACGGGTCGATGCCACAGCTGGGGATCAACACGATCCTTCCTGCCGCCTCGTTCTGCCTGTCCCTCGCGGCCGATGCCGCCCGGTTCCCGGAGGTACCGGGCCGCGGCCGGGCGTCACTCAACGTGGGCCAGATCAACGGGGGCTGGCAGGTGAACATCGTCCCCGACCGCACACGCATCCGCCTCGACTGGCGCGTCGCCTCGGTCGAGGAGCGGGAACGGGTTCTCGAGCGGGTGCAAACCACCGGCGAGGCTGCCGCGAAGGCCGCTGGCGCGCGGTTCGCGCTTGACATCGTAAACGACAGGCTCCCGATCATCAGCGATGCGGGCGATCCCCACCTACGGGCGCTGCTCGCCGCCGCAGCGCAGGATGGATCTGCTCAACCGATCGCGATTGCGCCGTATTCCACCGACGCGGTGGCGATCGTGCCCAAGCTGAATGTCCCGGTCGCTATCTACGGGCCCGGGGACATCGCGCAGGCCCACCAACCGGACGAGTACGTCGAGCTCGCGTCGCTCGATCAAGCCCTCACCGTCTTGGCACGGTTCGTGAACCAGGTGTTGCGTGACGATCGGAGCTGAACCACAGGGAGAGAGAACCGGGCGGCGCCCACACCGAACCCGGTATTGGAATCGAAAGGAACAGAGAAAGGAGACAGAATGCCAGAGGAAAAGAAGATCACGGTGATCGCTCTGGGGGGGAATGCCATCCTCCAGCCCGGGCAGCGCGGGACGTTCGAGGAACAACTCAAGAACGTGGAGACGACCTGCGCCCAGCTCACCCAGATGGTGGAGTCGGGCAAGTACAAGGTCGTCATCACGCACGGCAACGGCCCCCAGGTGGGGAACATCCTCCTGCAGAACGAGACAGCAAGGGACGTTTCCGCGCCGATGCCGCTCTACGTGTGCGGGGCGGAGTCCCAGGGACTGATCGGGTTCATGATCCAGCAATCCTTGCACAACCTCCTCGCGAAGAGGGGCAGGGGAGACATCCCGATCGCCACGGTGGTCACCCAGGTCGTCGTCGGTGAGAGCGACCCAGCGTTCGAGAACCCGAGCAAGCCGGTCGGTCCGTTCTACTCGGAGGATGAAGCGAGCAAACTCGCCTCGGAGAAGGGGTATCACGTCAAGGAGGACGCCGGCCGCGGCTGGCGGCGGGTCGTCCCCTCCCCGGATCCGATTGAGATCTTCGAGAAGGCGGCGATCCGCCAGCTGATCGCCGCCCGGTCGATCGTCATCGCCTCGGGCGGCGGCGGGATCCCCGTCGTTCGGAAGAACGGGGGGCTGGAAGGGGTCGACGCCGTAATCGACAAGGACCTCGCCGGCGAACGCCTGGCGGTCGACGTCGAGGCAAAGATTTTCCTCATCCTCACTGACGTGGATCAGGTGAAGCTCCACTACAAGACGCCGCAGGAGAAGGGGCTCACCCACCTGACCACTGCGCAGGCCAAGCGCTACAGCGAGGAGGGGCACTTCGCGAAAGGTTCGATGGAACCCAAGGTGCGCGCCGCGATCCGGTTCGTCGAGGCGGGCGGCGAGGTGGCGATCATCACCTCGCTCGGCAAGGCGGTCGCCGCGCTCGAAGGAAGAGCGGGAACAGTCATCACCAAGGAGTAAGGAGGAAACGATGTCCAACACGGACCTACGAGGAAGGGACTTCCTCACCTGGCTTGATTTCTCACGGGACGAGATCGACGCGATGCTCGACACTGCGCACGATCTCAAGCGAAAGCAGATCCGACGGGAACCGCACCGGATCCTCGACGGGATGACGCTCCACATGCTGTTCTACAACTCGTCGCTTCGCACGCGCAACTCGTTCGAGGCAGGGATGACGCAGCTCGGCGGGCACGCCCACTTCCTCCAGCCCGGCGCGGTGTACACCCCGGCGCTCAAGGGCGAGGAGAAGGCCTACTCCACCGAGCGGATCAGCGACGTTGCTCGCGTCCTCGCGGAGATGGGCGACGCGATCGCGATCCGGATCTACGGGAAGCACACCGGCTGGTCGTACGGCAAGGGGCACCTGATCGTGCAGGAGTTCGCGAAGTGGTCGCGCGTTCCCGTCATCAATATGGAGGACGACGTCTACCATCCCTGCCAGGCGCTCGCCGACGTGATGGTGATGCAGGAGAAGCTCGGCCACAACCTTCAGGGAAAGAAGTTCGTGATGAGCTGGGCGTACTCCGGGTCGGTGGAGAAGCCGCTCGCGGTGCCGCAGAGCGCGATCATCTCCGCCGCGATGATGGGGATGGACGTGACGCTCGCCCACCCCAGGGGGCTCGACCTCGATCCGAAGATCCTCAACGCCACGAAGGCCCTCGCCAAGCGCCACGGCGGCGGCTTCAAGATCGTGAACGACATGGACGAGGCGTTCAAGGGCGCGGACGTCGTCTACCCGAAGGCGTGGACCGTCCAGCCGACCGACGGCTCGGGGATCATGGACGAGGCGAAGGCCAAAGCGATCTTCGAGGCGAACAAGCACTGGATTACGACGAGCGAGAAGATGGCGCTCACGGACGGCGCCTACTATATGCACTGCCTGCCGGCGGACCGGGACATGGAGGTGACCGACGAGGTCATCGACGGCCCAGACTCGATCATCATCGAGGAGGCGGCGAACCGGCTGCACGCGCAGAAGGGCATGATGGTCCTGATCATGGGCTAGGGAGGAGACGACGATGAGTTGGTTCGACTTGAGAGGCCGCGACCTGATCGCGGAGACCGACTGGACGCGCGAGGAGTACGACATCGCGATGAAGGTCACCGACCAGATGAAGGGGCTCTACTACAGCGGCAAGCCGCACCCCTACCTCGAGTACAAGACGTTCGCGATGATGTTCTTCAGCGGATCGACCCGCACGCGGATGTCGTTCGAGACGGCGATGACGCAGCTCGGAGGCCACTCGCAGTTCATCAACCCGCAGACCCTGCGCCTGTCGCTCGAGGACAGGCCGGGCGCCGGGGAGTCGATCAAGGACACCGCCAAGGTGATGGCCCGCTTCGCTGACGGGATCGGGATCCGCCTGCTGGACGACCAGATCGACTACTACGGCCACGGGGACGAGGTGATGCGCAAGATGGCCCAGTTCTCCGAGGTGCCGGTGATCAACATGGCCTCGGACATCTACCATCCCTGCCAGTCGCTGACCGACATCTACACGATGCACGAGAAGCTCGGAAGCGTGAAAGGAAAGAAGATCGTCATCACCTGGGCCTACTCCCCGTGGACCCGCGGCCGCTGCTCGGTGCAGGGGACCGCGCTCATCTCCTCGCTCTACGGGATGGACGTCGTCGTGGCGAACCCGTCGGAGTACGACCTCGACCCCAAGGTCATGAACACCTGCAAGAGCCTAGCGGCTCAAGCCGGCGGGTCGTTCGAGATCGTGCACGACATGGACAAGGCGCTCGACGGCGCCACGGTCGTCTTCCCGCGCAACTGGTTCACCGGCAAGCGCTACGAGATCGGAAAGGACGAAGAGGGAAAGCTCGTGGAGCGGCACAAGGACTGGCGGTACACGGTCGAGCGCCAGAAGAAGCTCTGCGACCCGGGATACCTCCTGCAGTGCATGCC
>CAZBWD010000110.1:0-6241 GCA_964495585.1 uncultured Thermotogae bacterium | reverse complement strand
GAAAACCTGACAGCATCGCCCTTTCCGCTGTTGTCACCTCGGGAAGTTCAGTTTAGGACGCTGGCCTCTGGACTGTAAACTCGCGACTCTCGACTCTGAACTAGTACTTAGCGGGCTAAAATCGCGGAACGCAGTTTGAGGTCCGCTGTCGGTTCTAGCCGCAGTCCGGCATGGCGCTTACTTACGCAAGCAAGTACTAGTTGGATTGGGCCGGCGGCGACCAGGCGAGGAGTCCCACGGCGGCGACCAGGGCGACGGCCGCGCCGAAGAAGAACGGAGCGCCGGGACTGAACCGGTCCCACAGGACGCCGGCGATGACCGACGCCGGGAGGTTCATCGCACCGACAACTGTGCTGTAGGCGCCGTAGGCGGTCCCCCGCAGCGAGACGGGGACCACATCGGCGACCAGCGCGCGGGCGGTGCCGTAGGCCGCGCCGTAGTACGCGCCGTACGCCGCGTACCACAGCCACATCGCCCAGCTGCGGTCGACCGCCCCGATTCCCAGGTAGATCAGCGCGTAGGCGAACCAGCCGGAGGCGATGACCGTCTTCCTGGGAACCCGATCGGACAGGGCGCCGGCCGGGGTTGAGATCAGGGTGTAGACGAGGTTGAACACGACGAGCATCCCCAGGATGCCGACGACGCTCTCGCCGAGCGCCCGCGCCCGCAGGACGAGGAAGGCGTCCGCCGAGTTGCCGAGCTCGAAGGTGGCGACGAGCAGCAAGAACAGGCCGAACGGCCTCCCCAGGCCGCGGAATCCAGGGCGCGCTCTCTCTTCAGGGACGATGCGCACCTCGCGGCTGCCCGTCGCCAGGGCGACGACCGCGAGGACCGCGGGCACGAGGCTCACGAGGACGATCAGCCGGAAGGTGTGGGCCTGGAGCGGGCCGCTGCCCCCCTGCATGACCCACACCGCGACGAGCGCCCCGAGGACGCCGAGCATCGCCCCGGCTGTGTCGGCGGCGCGGTGCACGCCAAACGCCAGCCCGCGGCGGGGTCTGTCGATCGAATCGGCGACGAGCGCGTCGCGTGGCGCGGTGCGGACCCCCTTGCCCACGCGGTCCGCCCAACGGGCGCTGGCAACCGTGCCCCAGGTGTTCGCGAAGTAGAAGACCGGCTTGGAGAGCGCGGAGATCCCGTAGCCGAGCACCGCCATCCACTTGCGGCTGCCCACCCGATCGGAGAACCAGCCCGAGAAGACGCGCAGGATGGACGCCGTCGACTCGGCCACGCCCTCGATCAGTCCAATCACCGCGGTGCGGACCCCCAGCACGTTTGCGAGGAAAAGCGGGATGAGGTTGAGGACCATCTCCGAGGAGATGTCCATCAGGAAGCTCGTCGCGGAGACCGCCCAGATGTTGCGGGGAAGCCCCCGCAGCTTGCTGCGAGGCGGATGGTGACTCACCACGCCTCCCTTCACACCTGCTGGATTATCCTTCCGTCTTTGCCGGGATCAGTTTTCCACGGGAATCCTACCGCGGCGGGCTGAAGCGGACGACGACGACGTCCCCGTCCTTCACCTCGTAGGTCTTGCCTTCGATCCGCTGCTTGCCGGCCTTGGCCACCGCGGCCTCGCTGCCGAGCGCGATCAGGTCTTCGTAGCGGACGACCTCCATGCGGATGAACCCGTGCTCCATGTCCGAATGGATCTTCCCCGCGGCGATCGGCGCGGTGTCGCCTTGCCGGCAGGTCCAGACGTGGACCTCCTTCTCGCCGGCGGTGAAGAAGTTGACCAGGCCGAGCGTGCGGTAGGCGGCGTGGATCAGCCGCGCCATCGATGACTCCTCGAGGCCGAGTTCGGCGAGGAACGCCGGCTGATCCTGCGGGTCGAGCTGCGCGATCTCCGCCTCGTCCTGCCCGCAGACGGTGAGTACGGCGACCCCCTCCGCGTCGGCGATCGCTCGGAGTGCCTTGACGCGCTCGTTTTCCGCGTCGTCGATCGACCGGATGTTGGCGATATAGAGGACCGGCTTCAGGGAGACGAGGTGGCAGTCGTAGACACTCGCGAGCTCGTGGGCGGCGAGCCCCTGCCGCCGCGCTGGAATTCCCTCGTTCAGCGCCGCGAGCACCTTCTCGCAGTCGGCCACCTCGACCGCGGCGTCCTTGTCCCCGGAGCGGGCCCGCTTGCTCAGCCGGTCGATCTTGTTCTGCAGGGTCTGGCTGTCGGCGACCATCAGCTCGAGGTCCACGGCCTCCACGTCGCGCGCCGGATCGATCGTCGCGTACTCAAAGGGGACGTTTGGGTCCTCAAAGCAGCGCACGACGTGCAGGAGGGCATCGACGTCCTTGACGTAGGAGAGGAGCTTCGTCCCGCGGCCAGCACCGGCTGTGGACCCCGCCTTGAGGCCGGGGATGTCGACGACCTCCAGGGTCGCCGGCGCCACCTTCTTCGGGGCGTACATCTCGACGAGCGGCTCGATCCGCGGGTCGGGGACATTGACCACGCAGCGGTTCATCTCCAAGCCGTCATAGGTCCCCGCCCCGGCGGCGGTGATCGCGTTGTAGATGGTTGTCTTCCCACAGCTGGGAAGCCCGACGAGTCCGCAGTTGAGTCCCATGACGTCCCCTCTCACGTGTGATTCCGGTGATTCTAGGGGGTCCGACCCCCTCGATTCAAACCGTCTTTCCGCGTTGCCGGTAGAGCGCCGGGTCGACTGCCGATGCCATCCGCTGCGGGTCGAGCCCCGCGTCGAGAAACCGCGCGACGCGTCCGGCCTGGGCGGGTGGATCCGCGAGCAGGTCGTTGTAGCTCACCTCGAGGAGTGCGACGTTCGGCCGCGCCCGCAGCCAGCGTAGAACATGTTCCACATGCTCGCGGGAGACCCGGGCGATCCGCTCATCGCTTCCCGGCTCGACCGCGTGTCCCTTGCGGGCGAGCATCGCCCGCTGCGAGGCGAGGATCTCCCCCATCTCTCGGCGCATGAACAGGACGCGGTAGGTCTCGGACGCCGGCAGGTGCTCGAGCAGGGCGGAGATCACCTTGACTGCCTTGCCGCGCGCCTGTCCGATCCAGCCCTGATCTTCCGCGAGCCGCTTTACCGGTTCGAACTCGTAGTAGCCCCTCGGGTTGTCGGCGTCCGGCGCTCGGAGGCCGTCGGTCAGGATCGGCATCCCACCGGCCTCGAGCATCATCATCATGAGGGAGGTCCCCGAGCGGGGAAGCCCGGAGACGACGGCAATCACAGCGCACATCACGCGCTCATCTTACACGAGGTGATCGCTGGTTTCCTGCGGCGAGGGTGGCGTGCCTCGTCCTGTGGATCGGGCGGAGCACATTGCGGAGCGCTCATTACACGCGGGCTGCCGTGAGGTGGTTGCGCCGGCTTGACAGGGCGACTCGCTTGGCGCAGAATGTGAATGAACGTTCATTCATCGGAGGGGATCATGACACTGGACAAGGAGGAACAGATCCGTGAGGCGGCGATCCGCGTCTTCTCCCGCGAGGGCTTCCACCGGGCGCGGATGGAGACGATCGCCCACGAGGCGGGGGTCGCCGTGGGGACGATCTACAACTACTTCCCGAGCAAGAAGGACCTCCTGATCTCGATCTTCGAGAAGGAGATGGAGGAGCGGCTTGCCTTCTTTGAGCAGCTGCGCCAAAGCGGCCGGACGATCCCCGAGCAGCTCGCCGCGCTCCTCGAACAGCACTTCTCGCTCCTGCGCGGGCGGACCGAGCTGTCCCGGGTCCTCCTCCAGGAGCAGTTCAACCCCCGTGAAGGCGTCAAGGAGCGGTTCTCCGCGTTTCATCAGCGGCTGTTCGAGCGGATCGAGGGGCTGATCCAGGAGGGGGTCGACGCGGGCTGGGTGCGGCCGTGCAACGCCCGGGTCATTGCCCTGGCCCTGTTCGCGGTGGTCCAGTCGGTCGCCGCGTTCTCCGTCTTCTATACGGAGGATGATCTCGATGAGCTCCTGCGGCTCGCGCCGGGCGAGCTCGCGGAGTTCATCTGGAAGGGGCTCAGGAAGTGAGCGCGCGACGACCGCTTTCGGGTGTGCGGGGCGCGTTCCTTCGGGCCGTGGCCCAGGGCTTCACCGAATCGGGAAGAGCCGCCGGGGTTAGGGACAGCGGCCGCTCGGCTGCCCCTGGTGCCGCGGGGAAGTGATCCTGATGAACCGGTTCTTCGGGCACATCGCCGATCATCCGGTCCGTGCGATCGTCGGCATCGTCCTCGTCACGGTGGCGCTGTGCGCCTTCATCCCCCGGTTGACGGTGCAGACAAACTTCAGGGACTACCTGGATCGCAACGACCCGACCGTGCAGGCGATGGACCGCGCCGAGGCGCGGTTCGGCTCCCAGGACCTGTTCATGGTCACGCTGGTGAACGACGCCGGCATCTTCAATCCCGCGACCCTGGCCCGGATCGCGGCCCTGCAGGCCGACTTTTCGGGAATCGACGGGGTCGACCGGGTGACCGGACCACTCAACGTCCAGGTCATCAGCGCGACGAAGTCGTCGCTCGAGGTCGGCCCGGTCGCACCGAACGGGGTGGTCCCGCAGACCACCGAGGCGATCGCCACCATCAAGGCGCGCCTGATGGGGTCGAAGACCCTGGTCGGCTACCTGGTCTCCGCCGACGGTGAGGCGGCCGCGATCTCGATCAAGCTCAAGTCCGGCGCGGACGAGGTCGCGGTGGCCAAGCAGGTCGTCCGCATCGTCGATCGCTACAACACCCCGCCGGACCGGATCTCCATCGTCGGGCTCCCGTACATGAACCTCGTCCTCACCCGGTCGATGGTAAAGGACCTGTGGATCCTCCTGCCGCTCGTCATCCTGGTGGTCATTGGCATTCTTTACCTGGGTTTCTTCAGCCTGCGGGGGGTACTCCTGCCGCTCCTCGTGGTCAGCCTGTCGGCCGTGTGGACGCTCGGCTTGATGGGGTTGTTCGACGTGCCGGTGACCCTCATCTCCTTCATCCTGCCGGTGATCCTGATGGCGATCGGGATCGCCTACTGCATCCACGTTCTCAACCGCTACTACGAGGCGATCGCCGCCGGCGCGGACCGGCGGACCGCGGTGGTCGAGACCGGCGTGCACATGGTCGCCCCGGTGGCGATGGCTGGCCTGACGACCGTGGCGGGCTTCCTATCCCTCTTGAACTCCTTCCTCGTCCCACAGCGGCAGTTCGGGGTGTTCGCCGCGGTCGGCGTGCTCGCGGCGATGGCCCTCGCGCTCGCCTTGATTCCCGCGCTGCTCTCCGTCCTGCCGGTGCCCCGGCGGCGACACCGTGAGACGGACGGGCTCATGGTCCGCGTGCTGTCCGGCGTCGGCCGGGTGGTCCTGCGGCGCCGGCGATGGATCATCGTCGCCTCGGGCCTCCTGTTCGTCGTCTTTCTTGCGGGGCTGCCTCTCCTACGGGTCAACACCTCGGAGCGCGAGTTCCTGGGCGCCGACAACCCGGCGGTGCGGGCGATCGACGTGATGGATCGGCACTTCGCGGGAAGCGAGCAGGTGGTCGTCGAGATCGACGCCGGGAGTCGGGATGGACTGAAGGATCCCGTGGTTCTTCGGCAGATGCTCGACCTCGAGGCGTTCCTGCAGGGCGTGGGTGTCAAGAAGACGACCTCCCTCGCCGATGTTGTGGAGGAGCTGAACCGGAAGTTCCACGCCGACGACCCGGCGTACGCGGCGATCCCCGACAATAGGAACCTCGTCTCACAGTTGCTCTTCCTGTTTACGTTCCAGGGCGGCGACTTCGGGGCCCTGGCCACGGGCGACCTCTCGGCCGGAGAGGTGACGGGCCTGTACCCCGCGATGTCGAGCGGCGCCCAGGTCCGGCTGGCGCACGCGGTCCAGGCGTACCTCGAGGCGCACTTCACGGGGACGGTCCGCGCGGAGATGGTTGGTCCCACCCGGGTCGCGGCCACGATGGCCACGCGGATCAAGACGAGCCAGATCACGAGCCTCACGACCTCGGTCCTCGCCTCGGGGCTGATCGTCAGCCTACTCATGGGATCGCTGCTCGCAGGACTGATCAGCCTGATCCCGCTGTGCCTGACGGTCGTCATCAATTTCGGGGTGATGGCCTACTCCGGGACGGCGCTCGACCTGGCGACGCTGATGGTCTCCTCGGTGGCGATCGGGATCGGGATCGACTACGCGATTCACTTCATGTCGCGTTTCCGGCGGGAGACGGCGGCCGGCGCGCTGGGAGCAGATGCCCTGCGCACGACGATCCGGACGACTGGACGGGGGATCGCCTACAACGCCCTGGCCCTGGCGCTCGGGTTCGCCGTACTCCTGTTC
>CAZBWD010000109.1:0-6353 GCA_964495585.1 uncultured Thermotogae bacterium | reverse complement strand
AATCCGCTGATCGTTACCGCGTAAAATTAGGGTCCAATTCCTTTAGGCGAAAATCTAGGCTAGGCCATCCGCGCGATGTCCTGTTTCCAGCGGCGGAACCAGGCGAGCACGAGCCCGGATCCGAGCAGGCCCACGGCACTCCCGAACGGGAAAACGGCAGCAACGCCGAACAGGTCAGCGACCACGCCGCTCGCCAGCGGGCCGAGCATCTGACCGACTGCGAACGCGCCGCCCTGCAGCCCGGCGAGGGTCCCCATCCCGTGCGTTCGCCCGATCTCGGTGCGGATCGCGACGACCGAGGCGCGGGAGAGAGCGGAGAGCGCGCCGACCGCGAACATGATCAGCGTCACCGTCCACACGCTGTGGCTGAACGGGATCGCGAGCAGAAGGAGCGGGGCGATCGTGCTGCCGAGCACGATCTGCGGGAGCTTGGGATAGCGGTCGGCGAGGAATCCGAACGGGATCTGAAGGAGTCCACCGCCGAGCATGTACACCGAGAGGATCGTGCCGATGCTCGCCGTGTCGAGGCCGCTTGCCGCCACGGCGAACAGCGGGTAGAAGGTGTTGAACCCCTGCCGCCAGAACCCGCGGGTGGCGACGTAGATGCAGATCGCCTTTACTGCATCGTTTCCCATTACCCGGCGCAGCGGCACGATCGGCGCCTTGGGGGCCGGCAGGTCTCGGATCCGGGGGTGAGGGGGAACGGTCGCACCGACCAGGAGCAGGGCGACGAGGCTGAGCGCGCCCATCGCGTAGAACGCGACCTGATAAGACCACAGCGCGGTCAGCTCCCCGCCGAGCAGCGGCCCGAGAGCCATTCCGAGGAACATCGAGGAGTAGAAGAGGTTCATGTTCCGCCCCTCGCGGCCGGGGGGTGTGATGTCTCCGACGTACGCCTGCGCGATCGGGGTGACCATCACCGAGGCGATCCCCTGGAGGAGGCGGAAGACCCCGAGCTGCCACAGGCTCCCGGCGATCGCGTAGAGGACGGAGATCGCGGCGTAGCCCGCCAAGCCGACGACCAGGATCCGCTTGCGTCCGCCTCGGTCGGAGAACCGCCCGACCAGCGGCCCAAGCAGGCTGCGGGACAGCGAGAAGGCGGCGAAGACGATCCCGATCGACACGCCGCTCGCCGAGAAGCTCTTCGCGTACAGCGGCAAGATCGGGGAGATAATCCCCACACCGATCATGGCGACAGCGACGGCGATGAACAGGCTGACGAAGGCGCGGTGCACCGGAACTCCCCCTGAGGCAACGGATGGGTCACGATAGCCGATCCGCCGCGGGCTTTCCACCTTCGGAACGGTTGTGGGTCGGTCGCAGCCCGGATATGATCGGAATTCCGATGGCCATGCAGACCCCGAGGGCGGTCTGGACGCGGACCGCGATTCTCTTCTTCGGACACCTGCTCAACGACGGGTACTCGTCGTTCTTCGCACCGTTGCTCCCGCTTCTGATCGCGCGGCTCGACCTCTCGCTCACCCTGGCAGGGGCATTGGGAACCTTGCTGATTCTCATCAACTCGCTCGCCCAGCCCGGGCTCGGCCACCTGCTCGACCGCACGCAGCGGCCGTTCCTCGTCGTGCTCGGCCCGCTTCTGACCATCGGATCGATGAGCCTGATCGGCCGGGCGGGGAGCTTCGGCGCGCTGGTGGCGGTGCTGGTGGTCGCGGGAATCGGGACGGCGCTGTTTCACCCCACGGCGGCCTTCCTTGTCGCGGCGGGTGGCGGGACGAAGCGCGGGCTGGTGATGGCGTTCTTCTCCTCGGGGGGGACGCTCGGGAATGCGGTGGTGCCGCTTCTGATCGTGACCTACGTCGGTGCGCTGGGGATGGAGCGGACCCCGTGGCTGATCCTTCCGGGGATCCTGGCGCTCGGCGCCTTCGCCCTGAGCCTGCGCCGTGTCCTCCCGGCCGCAGCGACCACGTCACCCCAGGTGTCCGGCAGGATCCAGATCCCGCGGCCGCTTGTCCTTCTGTGGACGGTCATCGTCCTGCGGTCGATGGCCGCGACGTCGTTCGCGAACTTCCTGGCGGTGATCGTCACGCGGCACGGCGGATCGAGCTTCATGGGAGGGGCGGCGCTGAGTGCCTTCCTGTTCTGTGGGGCAACCGGCGGGTTCCTTGCGGGGAACCTCTCCGACCGGCTCGGGCGGCGCGTGATCCTCGTGATCACGCTGGCCCTGGCGACCCCGTTCCTCCTGCTTTTCCTCCACGGCCCGGCGATCCTGTCCCTGCCGGCGGTCGCCGCGGCAGGGCTCTTCCTCATCTCCTCGACGCCGGTCGGCGTGGTCGCCGCCCAGGAGCTCCTCCCCGGCCAGGTCGGCCTCGTCTCCGGCCTCGTGATGGGGCTCGCCTGGGGGGTGGGTGGTCTGGTCCTGACGCCGGTCGGGTGGCTGGCCGACCGCTTCGGGCTGTCGACGGTGATGAGCGGGGTCGCCCTCCTGCCGCTCGTCGCCGCGGGCCTGAGCCTCTTCTACCGCGAGGGGCGGCCAGCGGCCTCCATCGACGAGCTGTCCGGCCTGGCCGGGGAGGACACCGCCCTGTGGCAGGCGCCGGAGGCCCAGAAGTGAGGGCGCGCTCCTGAGGCCCTACTCCTCGATCTTGACCTGAATATTGTCGAAGTACGCGTCGCAGGCGTCGGTGTGGCTCTCGTCCCCCAGGAGGATCATCCACGTGCCGCCGGAGGCGATCGGCTGGGCGAGCTTTCCGGTTGCGTAGACCTCCCCGTCGATTGCCAGGGTGTAGTCGGTGGCGGTGAACGTGAAGCGGTAGGTGTCCCACTGGAAGACCTTCGGGATGAACGGGATCGGGTGTCCGATCTCGCCCCCGACCGTCTCCGGCTCCTGGACGGTCGCGCCGACCTGGCTCGTGAAGAGGTAGTAGGGAAGTGAGCCGGTTAGAGCGTCGAGCGACTTACGCGCCGGTTGGACCTCCATCGTGTAGCCATCCTGCGTCTGAGCCATCATCGCTTGGAACGAGTAGACGATCCGTTGACCGACCCGCAGCGGAGGAAACGTGATCGACACCGTGCGGCGGTGCCAGCGGTCGGTGTTGCTTGCGATGTGGAGCACGTAGCCGTGTGCGTTGTTCATGCGCACGATCTCCCCGTCGCCCTCGCTCGCCCAGGTCGGGTCGAGGCGCCAGCGTGTCAGGGCCTGCTCCCCGTCGGAGAAGTCATCGGCGAAGATCTGCGTCCCGCTGGCGAGGTAGACGGTGATCTCGTTCTTGACCTGGGCAATGTGCCCGGCGGCGTCCTCCACCTGCAGGCGGACCGGGTAGTGTCCGGCCTGCGGGAAGGTGTAGTCGACCTGCCGGCCAGAGAGGTGCTCCCCGTTGATCGTCCAGGCGTAGGAGACGATCGCCTGGCTCCCGTAGGAGGACGAGGCGTCGAGGGTCACGCGGTCACCGGCGTAGATCACGACCGGGCTGGCGTCGAAGCGGGCGACCGGCCCGGTATCGAGCAGCGTGCAGCCGGAGGCGAGCCCGAGGATCCCGACAAGGACGACGAAGGTCGCGATCGGTTTCATGTCGGCTAGCCTACCACGGTGAGCCGGTCCTTGGGAAATGAGGTGAGCACCTCGCAGCCGTCCTGTGTGACCACGACGAGGTCCTCGATCCGTACCCCGCCGGTACCCGGCAGGTAGATCCCCGGCTCCACGGTCGTCGTCATCCCCGGGGCAAGGGTGTCCGTGCTCCGGGGCGATAGGGACGGCCCTTCGTGTACCTCGAGCCCGACCCCGTGGCCGAGGCCGTGGCCGAAGTGCTCCGCGTGCCCGGCCTGGGCGATCACCTCACGCGCCGCGGCATCGACCTCGACGCCGGTCTTTCCGGCCTTCACCGCCGCGATCCCCGCCCGGTTTGCGGCGAGCACGGTCTCGTAGACCGCCGCAAGCTCCCGGGGGACCCGGCCCACGGCGAACACGCGCGTCATGTCCGAGCAGTAGCGGTCGGCCTTCGTTCCGACGTCGAGCAGGAGGAGGTCGCCCTCCGCGATCGCCCGGTCTGCGGGCTGGTAGTGAGGCAGGGCGGCGTTCTCCCCGGCGGCGATGATGAGGTCGAAGGCGGCCCGCTGCGCGCCCATCTCCCGCATGAGGACCTCCAGGCGCAGGGCGAGCGCCCGCTCGGTCATCCCGACACGGACCTCCTCGAGGAGCGCTGCAAGCGCCGCCTCGGTCAGCTTCGTGGCACGGCGGATGTGTTCGACCTCCTGCGGATCCTTGACCTTGCGCAGCTCGGCGACGGGATCGCTCGGGGCGAGGAGTTCCCCGTCGAGTGCCGCGCCGAGCTTGAGGGCATTCTCGTGGCTCATCCGCGCCGCCGAGAAGGCGATCCGCTTCAGGCCCTTCTCCTTGGCGATCTCCGCTGTCCCATCGATGTACGGCCCCTTGAGCTCCCGCAGCGGGAGGTCGGGGGCCTCGCGACCGGCCTGCTCGGTGTAGCGGGAATCGGTGAGCAGGAGCGACTCGTTGCCGGTGGCGAGAAGCGCCCCTTCGCCGGTGAACCCCGTGAGGTAGTAGAGGCTCGCCGGATCGGAGTCTTCCCGGTTTACGACGAGGAACGCGTCGGCGTCAACCCTGTCAAGCAGTCTGGTACGGCGCTGCGAAAAGCCCATCTTGTCTCCTTTCGTGGCAGGTGATCGAGACAAGGATACCGTCGGGGTTGGCGACTTGTCAATGCGAGGCTGGCTCGATAGAATCCCGTTCATGAGCGATCTAGCGAGGTTGCGTGAGGAGGCGGACCGCATCCGGGCGGACCTGAGCGACCGGCTAGCGGGGCTCACCGGCGAGTCAAGCCTGGAGGCGTTCCGGATCGAGTTTCTGGGACGAAAGGGGCGGCTTGCGGCGCTGTTCCGTCTCTTGGGAGGGATCGACCCGAAGGAGCGCTCGCAGGCTGGCCAGCTCTTGAACGCGCTCAAACAGGATGCGACGGCCGCCTTCGACGCCCGCCGGGTCGCGCTTGCGGGGGAGTCGCTCGCCGCGCGGATCGAGGGCGAACGCATCGACCTGTCGCTTCCCGGCATCTATCCCCCGCTCGGACACCGCCACCTCCTGACCCAGGTGCAGCAGGAGATCGAGGGAATCTTCCTGCGGATGGGGTTCGACGTGGTCGCCGGACCGGAGATCGAGACCGAGTACTACAACTTCGAGGCGCTGAACATCCCCGCCGACCACCCGGCGCGCGACGACTGGGACACGTTCTACCTCGACGACGGGCGGCTCCTGCGGCCGCACACCTCGCCGATGCAGATCCGGGTGATGGAGAACAGCGAGCCGCCGGTGCGGATCGTCTGTCCGGGGCGCTGCTACCGCCGCGACGCGCAGGACGCCACGCACTCCCCGGTCTTTCACCAGATCGAGCTTCTGTGGGTGGAGGAGGGCTTATCGCTCACGAACCTCAAGTACGTGATCGAGCTGTTCGTGCACGAGTTCTTTGGATCCGGGTATGACGTGCGGCTGTCCGGAGACTTCTTCCCGTTCACCGAGCCGTCGGTCCAGCTGCACATGCGCGAGCCAGGCGCCACGACCTGGTACGAGATCGGCGGGGCCGGCATGGTCGATCCGGCGGTCCTGACGAACGTCGGCTACGACCCCGAGGTGTTGAGCGGGTTCGCGTTCGGCTTCGGGATCGAGCGGATGGCGATGCTTCGGCACGGGATCGACGACATCCGCACCTTTCTCGCGAACGACCTGCGGTTCATCACCCAGTTCTAGTTGCGTGCCGGGCGTCGCGAGGCGGGAGTCATGGATCAACTGCCGGCCCTTTCACACAGGTGATGGATCCGGTGAGGAGACGCGCCCTTTTTCCTCTTCAAAGCGGCGGATTCCTGTCGTGCCTGGCGGACTCCTGAAGCGCTTGACTCCCGACTCGTGACTTCCGACTCTGGACACTTGACTGAGCTGGTTTGGGATCCCCCGCCGCTCTCAGGGGGCGCGGAAGACCAGCACGGCGTTCTGCCCCCCGAACCCGAAGGAGTTCGACAGCGCGACCCGGATCTCCTGTGCCACGGGTTCTGGTGTGTAATCCAGATCACAGTCCGGGTCGGGTGTCTCGTAGTTGAGCGTCGCGGGGATGAAGCCCTGCTCCATCGACAGGAGCGTGGCGATCGCCTCGACGCTTCCCGCGGCGCCGAGCAGGTGTCCGATCTGGGACTTGGTGGAGCTGACCTTGACCTGGTGGGCCGACTCGCCGAGGGCGGCCTTGATCGCCAGGGTCTCCGAACGGTCGTTGAGCGGGGTCGAGGTGCCGTGCGCATTGACGTAGTCGACCTCCTCCGGGGGGATCCCCGCGCGGCCGAGCGCGACGCGGATCGCCTGAGCGGCGCCAGCCCCGTCCTCGAGCGGCGCGGTGATT
>CAZBWD010000108.1:0-6493 GCA_964495585.1 uncultured Thermotogae bacterium | reverse complement strand
TACGGACCGCAAAGGACTTCCACCTCCTGGTTACATGACATGCCTGGCGCACGAAGAAGGCGGGGCCGCCTGCTGCGGCCCCGCCCGTGGAAAGGAGCTCTCGCCCAGCACCTAGTGGGATTCCAGCGAGCCGATGTCGGTCATCCAGAGGACGAAGCGCACCGCTGACGTGTAGGTGATCGCCGTCCCGATGCGGAAGTTCATGCTCGGCACCAAGGGCCCACTCGCCCCGTCCGGAAGCCCGACCACGAACGGCACGGCCAGCGGATGGACCATCCAGCCGCGCAGGTACACGAAGCTCGACGACTCATCCAGGGTGCCGTCCCCGTTCATGTCGAGCTTCAGGCTCATCCAGATGCTCTTGGACCCCGAGACGGAGAACGTGTAGTCCACGCTCCCCGAAGTGAGATTCCCCTCGAAGACCAGTGTCTTGCCGGCGTTGGTCGGGGTCGGCACGACACCCAGCGGCACGACCGGTCCGCTCGCGGCCTGGTTCACGTTCTGGAACGACCCGTCGGTCCGCAGCTCGATGCGGTAGGCGTGAGCGGTCGTCCAGCCCGCGCCCGCGTTTACGGTCACGTGCCAGGTGTCCGTCCCCCAGACGAAGATCCCTGGCGTGCCGCCCATCGCCGGCTGTCCCGGGGTCCCTCCGGCGATGACCACGATCCCCTGCGTCGTGCTGGAGGAGAGTCCTCCGTCATCGACGACCGTCAGGCGGACCGTGTGTACGCCGGTGTTGTAGTAGCTGAACGTGACGATCGGACCCGTGGCGTCAACCGTCCCGTTGTTGTCGAGATCCCACTGGTAGGCGGTGATCGACCCGTCCGGATCGTAGGACGACGTCGCGTTCAGCGTGATCGGAACCCCGATCCCCGGTGAGACCGGGGAGTAGGTGAACAACGCCACCGGCGGTTGGTTCGTCGGCCCGACCTGCACCGTCCGGGTCGTCGAGTTCGTCGCCCCCAGGTTGTCGGTCACCGTCAGGGTCACGGTGTAGGTCCCCGCCGAGGCGAACTGGTGGTAGCGGGTCACGCCGGTGTCCGTTGTCCCGTCCCCAAAGGTCCAGCCGTAGCTCGTGATCGTGCCGTCGGGGTCGGAGGAGCCGGAGGCGTCAAACTGCACCCAGCCGCCTACCGCGGGGTTCGACGGGGAGAAGGTGAACGACGCCACCGGCGGCTGGTTCGTTGGCCCGACCCGCACCGTCCGGGTCGTCGAGTTCGTCGCCCCCAGGTTGTCGGTCACCGTCAGGGTCACGGTGTAGGTCCCCGCCGAGGCGAACTGGTGGTAGCGGGTCACGCCGGTGTCCGTTGTCCCGTCCCCAAAGGTCCAGCCGTAGCTCGTGATCGTGCCGTCGGGGTCGGAGGAGCCGGAGGCGTCAAACTGCACCCAGCCGCCTACCGCGGGGTTCGACGGGGAGAAGGTGAACGACGCCACCGGCGGCTGGTTCGTTGGCCCGACCCGCACCGTCCGGGTCGTCGAGTTCGTCGCCCCCAGGTTGTCGGTCACCGTCAGGGTCACCGTGTAGGTCCCCGCCGCCGTGTATTGGTGGTAGCGGGTCACACCGGTGTCCGTACTCCCGTCCCCAAAGGTCCAGCCGTAGCTCGTGATCGTGCCGTCGGGATCCGAGGAGCCCGAGCCGTCGAACTGCACCCAGCCGCCCACCGCCGGGTTCGCCGGCGAGAAGGTGAACGACGCCACCGGCGGCTGGTTCGCCGGAGCGGTCGGCGTCAAGACGGCGTTCAGCGTCCGTGCGTACCCGCCGATCAGGAAGAGCCCCCGGCTCCAGTTCGCGTAGCCGGTCTTCCCCACGACCACCTCGTGATACCCCTGCTGGACGTAGAGCGTCCGCGGGGTGTACCCGACGAAGTTCCCGTCGATCGTGACCCACGCCCCGGTCGGGTTCGAGGTGACGACCAGGGTCGCGTAGGTCGGCGGTGAGCCTGACACCACCTGGAAACTCGTCCAGTCCTCGGCCCACTGCGCCTCGGGCACGATCCCCTGGATCTGCCCCTGGATCTGGAGCTTGAACGCGTCCGGGTTCGATCCCAAAAGCGGGAACGGGACCGAGATTTGGAACTGTGGGGACAAGGTGAGCTGCTTCAGGCTCGCGATGATCTGCAGGTGCTCGGTCCCGGTCGGCTCGGTCACCGTCAGCGTGTAGCTCGACGAGTCGGGAAGCACGTGTTCCCCGGCGCCGACGTAGTTCTTCTGGGAGAAGTAGTTCGGGAAGATCAGGCTCACCTTCCCGCTCGCGTCGATGTCGTAGATATAGACGTAGGCGTCCTGATTCACCTTGTAGTGGATCTGAATCTTCTCGCCCACCGTGTAGGCGCCCTTGTCTACCCAGATCTGCGCGGTCAGCCCGCTGGGCTCCGGCGGTTTGACGATGATCCCCTTCGGGGCCACCCCCTGCCCGAGCGCAGCCAGGCTCAGAAGCCCCAGAACGCCGAGCAAAATCGCAGCGACCACCCATCGTTTGGTCCTCATGCCTCCTCCTTTTACGGCTGTTCGACAAGCTTCAGTGCGATACTCGTCAGGTCGCCCGGACCGACGCGGTCCAGGACGAGCCCTACATCCCCCTGCGGGATGAGCGGTTTCTCAAGCGCGGCCAGGCTGTGCAGCCGCCGCGACAGCTCGTCCATCATCGCCGAGCCCTCGAGCGGGCTCTTTCCCGCTTCGATGTACTCGGCGAGGAAGTCCGAGATTGCGTTGACCAGGTGGTCGAAACGCAGGACAGGAAGGGAAGTCGGCGCGGTCTGCCCGCCCTCGGGCACGCTGAAGATCCCCTTGGCGAAGAGGAGGTCCCGCACCGCACCGAGCAGGAACTCCCGTTGCTTCAGGCCGAGGATCCGCGGCTGGCCGGCCGAGCCATCGAGGATCAACGCGAGGGAGACCCGTCGCGCCAACCCCTCCTCGGCCTTCTCCACGAGGAGAGAGACCGGGAGGTCGTTCTCCAGGGCATGGGCGATGGTCAGGAGGATTCCCTCCTTCTCCGCGGGCTCGCCGTCCGCGGCGGCGAGGCGGTCGATCAGGTGGCAGGCCTCGGCCGGTGCCAACCGTCCTTGAGAGAATCCGATCTGGAAGGCGGACATCAACTCGTCCTCCGTCTTCAGGGAGAGCACACTGAGCGCACTGCGTACGCTGTCGGTGGCATCATCGCCAAGCACGACCCCCGTGACGGTCGACCCGACGACCAGAGCGAGGATCAAGCCCTTCAGCAGCCGCCCTTTCATGCGCCGCCTCCCACCTGGCCGACGTAGCGGACCGAGTTGTACTCCCCGAAGCTGCGGACGTACTCGTCGGCGAGCGGGTCCTGCCCCCACCACCGTCCATCGACGACGAAGGCGTACTCGTAGCGGCCCGGCGGCAGCTTGAGCTGCACCCGCCAGACCCCGTCATTGTTCTTGTCGGTGAGTGGGGTTGGCTCCCAGTCGTTGAAGCTCCCGACGACCGCGACGCTGTGCGCCCCGGGGGCAGGCATCACGAAGAGCACCTGGTCCGTGCCGCTAGTCACCGCGACGGTCGGCGGCTGGCCGCCCGAGCCGAACAGGGACATCCGGTCGGCGAGGAACATCCCGACGAGGAGGAAGATCGCCGCCGTGGCGCCGATCACCGCCAACTGGCCGACGCGTGCACCGCGGGTCGGAGCAAGGAGGCCCCGCAGGCGGTCAAACAGGCCGCGCCGGGGAAGCCGGCCGGCCACCTCGGTGGCGATCCGATCCTCCAATCCTTCCAGGCAGTAGGACTCCGCAGCCACCTCATGCCGCAGTGCCTCCTGGATCGTCCTATCGAGATCATCCACTCTCATGCTGTGTCACCCCGTCCCTCTCGAGTTGTTCCTTGAGCATCAGCTTTGCACGGTGAATCCGCGTCTTCACCGTTCCCTCCTGCAAGAAGAGGACCTCCGCGATCTCCTTGTAGGACAGATCGTTGTAGTACCGCAAGACGAGCGGCGCGCGGTAGTTCCGCGGGAGCCGATCGAGCGTCTCCCGGACCTTCGCGATCCGCCCCTCCTTGGCGACGACCCGGCCCGGATCCCCCCCGCCCTCCATCTGGTCGGGCGGCGAGACCACCGGATGGTACCGCCGATAGCGCAGGCGGTTGCGACACAGGTTCGACGCGATCGTGAACAGCCACGTCGAGAACCGCTTGTCCAGCCGGTAGCGCCGCAGGTTGAGGTAGGCGCGCACGAAGGCGTCGTGCGTCAGGTCCTCGGCGTCCGCCCGGTTGCGCAAGAACCCGAGACACAGGCCGAAGACGGCCTCTTTGTAGCGGGTGATGATCTCACCCCAGGCCTCGGCGTCGCCTTCCAACGATGCTCTCAACAGGCTCACCTCATCCTGTGCGCGGTACACGCCGGTTTTTGCCTCCTTGCCCCGAATATACACCGTTTGAGCGGCGGAAGTTTCGCTTGACATCGGTCACCTTCCCCCGTGACGAACCCCCCTTTTCCCGCTGTCCGTCGTTCCTCGCCTCGCCCGGGTCCCAGCGGGTACACTGCTCCACAAGACAGTGGTTTCATGCTGCGACCAAGAGTGCACTCTTAAAGGAGGTTTGGTCAAGATGCCTGCAACGAGAATCACGGCTTCACGGAGGGGAAAGAGGCTGCTCATCGCCGTCCTCCTGTTGGTCGGCTTGATGCTCGGGCTCGCCGCCTGTCGCGGATTCTTCGGACAGGCGCC
Source organism: uncultured Thermotogae bacterium (assembly GCA_964495585.1). Classification (GTDB taxonomy): domain Bacteria; phylum Bipolaricaulota; class Bipolaricaulia; order UBA7950; family UBA9294; genus CAZBWD01. Next base: position 1,811 of record CAZBWD010000108.1, on the reverse strand, counting down.
GATCGCCTCTCTTCTCTTCGAGATCGTACCGGCGGGCGACACCCAGGTCCCGGTGACGGTCCAGTTCGACATCAGCGCCTCGACCGACCCGGACGGGACGATCGTGAGCTACGACCTCAACTACGGGGACGACTCGACGCACGCCACGGGGACGAGCATCCCGACGACCGCCCTCTCCCACACCTACTGGACCGCCAACACCTACACCGTCAAGCTGACGGTCACCGACAACGACGGGCGGATCGGCGTGATGACGGTCCACGTGACCATCGGCCCGCTACTCACCGTCTTCGCGAGCAGCCGCGGCGGGACCTACGGGATCTGGAAGATGCTGACCGACGGGTCGAGCCCCGCGGTCGTGCTCGACAACTCCACGCGGGATGAGCTCTTCCCCGACCTCGTGCGGCAGACGCGGGACAAGATCGCCTACGCGTTCGAGGACGGGACGAGCTGGAACCTGCGCACGATGACGCTCGCCGGCGTCGGGATCGCCACGCTGACGAACCAGACCCCATCGAACCAGATCCAGCCGAGCTGGTCGTCCGACGGCGCGAAGATCGCCTACGCGTCGAACAAGGCGCAGACCCCGTCCACGACGACCTGGCGGATCTACACGATGTCCCCGACGGGCATAGTGAACAGCGGCACGGTCCTGACGATCACCCAGACCCCGTCCTGGGCGCCGGCCTACTCGCCGACGGACGCCAACACCCTGCTCTTCGTCTCGACCAGCGGGAACACCGGGGGGACGGCGATCTGGAAGTGGAACGGGTCAACCTCGACGAAGCTTGTCCCAACGAGCACCGACGGGTATCACTACGGCGACGCCTCCCCGGCGTTCGCCTTCAGCACCGATCTCAAGCTTCCAGCGGGGGCCGGGATCTCCAAGCCGGCCTGGTCGCCGGACGGGACGAAGATCGCCTACTCCACAGACAAGGACGCCGGTGCGTACAACATCTACGTGATGAACGCCGACGGAACCGGCTCACAGACCCTCGAGGCGTACGTGAACAGCCTGCTTACAGCGGACGTCACAACTGGGACGATCACCTCGACCAGCGCCGAGTTCTGCCCGCACTGGCTCGAGGACGACTCCGGGATGGTGTTCACCCGCGAGACGTCAGCGGGCGTGTTCAACGTGTACAAGGTCAGTTTTGCGACCGGCGTGGTCACGAACCTCACCGGCTCGACCTCGGCAAGCAACGACAACATCTCACCAGCAGCACATCGGTAGAACCGATCGGAGGGGCGGGGATCTTCCCCGCCCCTACCGATCCCGCCGGTGTTTCGCCTCTCCCCACCCCGCTGCCAGGACTCCCAGTCCGAGGAACAGCCACAGAAGCGGCGTGTTTCCCCACCTGACGTAGAGTGACGAATCGGTCCGTCGCACGACCGTCGCCCCGAGCACCGCTTCACCCTCCCGGTGCTCGACGATCCGGCCGCGCGGACCGATCACCCCCGAGATTCCGCCGTTCGCCGCCTGGACGAGCGTCCGTCGCGTCTCCACGGCGCGGAACACCCCGCAGGCGAAGTGCGCGGGAAGCTCCGAGCTGCGCTTGAACCAGGCGTCGTTGGTCACGGTGACGAGCAGGGTCGCTCCGTTGCGCACGAACGCGCGCGACGGCCCGGGGAATGTCGACTCGAAGCAGATCGGCGTCCCGATCCCCGCAAGCGGTGTGTGACCGCTGCCCGCGGTGACGTCCTGAGGGAGGAAGCTTCTCGCCCAACGGCCCAGGCCGCCCGCCTCAAGCAGGGACCGGCCGGGAATCATCTCCCCGAACGGGACCGGGTGGACCATGTCGTAGATCCCT
>CAZBWD010000107.1:0-6561 GCA_964495585.1 uncultured Thermotogae bacterium | reverse complement strand
CAAGCAAGTACTAGAAGAGCAAGAAGCCGGACCGCGGACAGCCAGCGGGCACCCCGGTGGAGTAGCCCTCCACGGGACAAGCAAGCTCCGCCACTACGAGAATTCTCATCCATTGTAGCGTCGCGTTGGGCAGTGTGATCGATGGCTGTTCGAAGGCGATGTTCCTGAGAGCTGAAGGTCGAAAGCTTCGCCAATCTACGAACCCTTGCCCTGTGGAATGGCGACTTGAGGCTTATTCCATGGGGCCACGAACTCGATGGGTCCTACGACCGGAGTCTAGGCGGTCGTCAGGTCGCGCTCCAGGTGCATCCAGGAGCGGGAGGCCTCGAACCCGGCGGCACGGGCGATCGGTGTGAACCCGGCCTGGTCGGCGGAGAGCGGCAGGTAGACTTCCTCCCGCTTCAGGCGGGCGATCCACTCGCAGCCTGCCGCCAGCCCGGCGAGGAGCGCCTCCTCCCGACCGGGGGAGAGTAGCCGGGGCCGGATCTCCCCCATCCGCTGGTTCGGCAGCGCGGTGAGAGTGCAGGCCACGGCGTCCTGCCTGCCTTCTGAAACGATGAGCTGTAGGGACCGCACGCCCGACAGGCGCCGCAGCGGTCCGAGGTCGTAGGGGTGGCCCGACAGGTCGTGACGGCGGCGCTGGACCTTGAAGCCTTCGGGGTGCGGGATCTGTGCGGGAAGCCGGCGCTGGTAGAGGTCGGTCCGGTCGCAGGGGACGAACCCGGCGCGCTCCGCCAGCCGCTGGGCGGTCTCGTCGGTCGCGAGGACCGTGACCCGGCGGTGGCCGTGGGCCCTCAGCCGGTCGAGCGCCTCGGTCACCATGGACAGGGCGATCTGTTGGCCGCGGAACTCCGGCAGGACGTACATCCCCGTGAGGACCGGCTCGGTCCGTCCGAGGATCGCCAGGCAGGCGACGAGACGGTCTCCCGACTTTGCGGTCAGGAGATCCGCCTCGTGGCCGGTCAGCCGCCGCAGCGCGCGCAGCGGCGTCCCGTTTGCCAGAAGCAGGACGCGCAGGATCCGGGCAAGCCTATGGGGGTCGGCCCCGCGCTCCGCGAGGTCCTCGGCGAACCCCAGGCGCAGGAGGGTGATGAACTGCGGGATCTCCGCTTTTCGAAGCGACTCGATCACGATAGGCATGATGGGAAGTCTAGCAGGCCGGTCTGGATGGAGCAATCCCCTTGGCCAACGCGAAAGACTGGGGTATCCTGGGACAGGGAGGAAGCGATGGATGGCGACAAGAGCCCGACGAACTTGGTGTGGATAGACCTCGAGACGAGCGGTCTGGATGTGGGCGCGCGCGTCATCCTGGAGATTGCGACGATCATCACCGACAAGGATCTCCAGATTGTCGCCGAGGGTCCGGACCTCGTCGTCCACCATCCCGACGAGGGCCTCTCCCAGATGGATGAGTGGTGCTGCAAACAGCACCGTGCCTCCGGTCTGATCGACGAGGTGCGTCGCTCGACGGTCTCCCTTGCCCAGGCCGAGGCGGAGGCCATGGCATTCGTCGCCCGGTACTGCCCGTCGCGCGCTTGTCCCCTGTGCGGGAACTCGATCTGCTTCGACCGCCGGTTCCTCATCCATCACATGCCCCGGCTCGAGGCCCTCCTGAGCTACCGGAACGTCGATGTGAGCACCCTGAAGGAGCTCGCCGGCCGCTGGGCGCCTCAGGCGACCGAAGGGGTCGGGGACACGACGACCTCCAAGCACCGGGCGCGAAGCGATGTTCTCGAGTCGATCGAGGAGCTGCGCCACTACCGAAGGACGATGTTCAAGTGAGCGCGCTTCACGGTCCGTCCTACGAAGACATCGTCGCGGCGCGGGAGCGTATCGCGCCGTTCATCCACGGGACCCCGGTCCTCACCTGCGGCGCCCTCGACCGGGCCTGCGGCACCTCGGTGTTCCTGAAGTGCGAGAACCTGCAGCGGACCGGCTCGTTCAAGTTCCGCGGGGCGTCAAACGCGATCGCCTGCCTCTCGCCGGCCGAGCGCTCCCGGGGCGTGATCACCCACTCGAGCGGCAACCACGCCCAGGCCTTGGCGCTCGCCGCTCGCCTGCACGGGGTTCGCGCGACCGTCGTCATTCCGGAGGATGCACCGCGGGCCAAGCGCGAGGCGGCACAGGCCTACGGCGCACACGTCGTGCCCTGTCCTCCGACACAGGCCGGCCGGCAGGAGACGACGCACCGGCTGATCGAGGAGACCGGAGCGGTGTTCATCGACTCTCACGATGCCCCGGCGGTGATCGCCGGGCAGGCGACCGCTGCGGCCGAGCTGGTCGAGGCGGCCGGCCCGTTCGATGTCCTGCTCGCGCCGGTCGGGGGCGGCGGGCTGCTCTCGGGGTGCGTGATCACCGGTGCCCGCCTCCTCCCGCAGGCGCGGGTCATCGGCTGCGAGCCGGAAGAGGCCGACGACGCCTACCGCTCGTTGCGTGACGGCGTGCGGATCACGGAGGTTCATCCCCACACGATCGCCGACGGGCTCAAGACGTCGCTCGGCGAGCGGACCTTCGGCATCCTGTCCTCGCACAGGACACGGATCGTCCTCGTGTCCGAGGCGGAGATCGTCGCGGCGATGCGGTTCGTCTGGGAGCGGATGAAGCTTCTGATCGAACCGTCGAGCGCGGTCGCTGTCGCCCCGCTGCTCGCCGGGACCCTGCCGGTCGACGGGAAGCGGGTGGGTGTGATCCTCTCCGGGGGCAATGTCGCGCTCGATCCGGTCTTCGCGGCGTTGTATCCGGATCTTGTGGCGTGAATCACGGCAACGCGGCTCACGCCACGTTCGATGTTCGAAGTTCGAGGTGCGAAGACAGTCAGCAGTCAATCAGAAGCCGGTTCGAAGTTTGGCCTGCGGAGTTCGAAGTGCGAAGTCGGGGAGACCAGTCCACAGTCGACGGTCGGCAGTCAACAACATCCGAACGAAGCCGGAAGATCAAGGAGCTATAACTGCGAACCGCGGTCGGGAGTCAGGAGTCGTCAGTCAGCAGTCAATGGCCGGAGGGAAGCTGGAAGAGCAAGAAGCCGGATCGCGGACAGCCGGCGGAGCTGGCCAGCCCCGTGCAGCCTTGTTGTACTGGGGTCTCCGCCGGCTTTTCGCTGTCCGGGTTTTCAACTTTGAACCTGGTTCTATTCAACCTCGAACTCGGTGTTCGGCACGTCTCTCCCGTCCACTGTCCGGCGGACACGCCCGTCTCTGCCGATCCCTACTCGTCACGCGTCCTCGAGGCGAAGACCGTCGCGAGGAACCGCTGCCAGAGGAGAGCGCTGTCTTCGTGGAACCGCAGGCGGACCCGGGATCCATCGGGAAGACCGAGGTCGAGGCGGTCCCTGCCCTCGAGCGTCAGGGACCGTACGGACGGGAGCGCGAGGGTGTGCTCGCCGACGCGAAGTGCCCCTCCTTTGTGTTCGAGCCGCCCCGTCGCGATGGGACGGAGGGTCTCGCCTCCGGCTAGGAGATCGACCCGGCCGCGCGAGACGAGGGCCTGGTCTGCTCGGCCGATCTTCAGTGCCGCGAGCCGGGCCGACACCCGAGAGAGCGGGGTCCGCTCTCCGTCCGTGGCGACGAGGGTGAGGTCGCGCGCGAGCCGCCACGATGTGTCACAGCGCGCGCAGCGGACCCCCCGGCGATTCGAGGTGATCCCCCCGATCGCGCCGCAGTGCGGGCAGGCCCACAACAGCCGCTCGAGGCCACGCGCGGAGCGGCGGATCACGGTCCGTCCGCCGCTCACCCCGGCGATCACCTGAAGGAGCTCTTCGACCTGCGCTGCAGACACCGCGCGTCTTGGCGGGAGGAAGCGAACGGTGACCGGTCCGGGAAGCGGGAGGCTCGCCCAGCGGGGCAGGACGGCGTGGCTCCCCTCGATCCGGGCTGGCAGGATCGGCGTATCGAGCCGCTCGAGCAGGTGCTTCACCGCCCCCAAGACCGACAGGGGGTTACCGTCCCAGGAGCGCTCCCCTTCCGGGAAGATCCCGACGATCTCCCCCTGATCCAGGGCGCGGAGGACCTCCCTCACCGCCTGGGGATCGGAGCGGTACCGCCGAATCAGGATCGCGCCCAGGCGGGGGAAGACCCATCGTCCAAACCGCGTCCGGGTCATCTCCGCCGTGGTGACGAAGCGGATTGGCCGGTTGCTCGCCGCGACGAGAAAGACCGGGTCGAGGTAGCCAGCGTGGTTGGCCACGACGACCGCGGGACCGCGGATCGGCAGGTGTTCGCGTCCGTGCGCCCGCAGTCCGAAGAGAAGGTGAACGAGCGGCTTGCCGAGCAGAAAGAGGAGGCAGGCGAGGAGCCCCGGCCCCGGCGGGTGGCGGGAGATCCGCAGCCAGAAGGGGACTTGTCGCAGGTAGGTCTGGGAAGCCTGCCCGGTGCGACGCCGCAGGACCGGTTCCTCGTGCAGCCGGGCGTAGGCCGCCCACAGGAGAACGACGCCCGGAAGGAGGATCAGGGCGGCGATTGACCCGGCGATCCCGGCGCAGCCGACGAGGTAGACGGAGAAGGCGAGGTAGAGCGGGTGGCGGGAGAGGGCGTACGGTCCCTCGCGCACGAGCCGCCGGGGGGGAAGAAGCGCGATCGGGAGGCCCCCGCCGCAGACGAAGAGGACGGTCCCCGCCCACAGGGCGAGCAGGATCCCTCCTGTGAGTCCGAGGACGGCAAGGCCGATCCCGACGCCCGCCGGCAGCGGTGACAGGCCGAGGGCATGGTCAAGCACCCGCGCGCCGGCGAGGAATCCCCACGGCAGGAGCCCCCAGTACCCGATGAGGTTCGCCGCGATGAACAGTCGTCTTCCGATCGTTCGGAGCACCCCGCCCTCCTCTCTCCACAGGATAGGGGCCGGCGCACCCCGGGGCGAACCGGTCGTGACCCCGCGCCTGAGCGGGTATCATGGAGCGCCATGCGGATCGGGATCGTTCAGACGGAGCCGGTGTTCGGCGAGGTGGCCTCGAACCTCTCCCGAGCCCTCGAGCTGATGGACACGGCGCGCGCCGATCTGTGGGTCCTGCCAGAGCTGTTCGCCACCGGCTACCAGTTCGTCTCCCGGGAGGAGGCCCGCTTCCTCGCCGAGCCGGTCCCCGACGGACCGACGACGCAGCGTTTGATCGCCTGCGCGGCGCGCCACGGCTGTCACGTGGTCGCCGGCCTGGCCGAGGCGGACGGTAAGCGCTGCTTCAACGCCGCGGTCCTCGTCGGCCCCTCTGGCCTGGTCGCGCGCTACCGAAAGGTCCATCTCTTCTCCGAGGAGACGCGGTGGTTCGACCCCGGGGACCTTCCGTTCCCCGTGGCGCAGGCCGGCCCGGCGCGGGTTGGCCTGTTGATCTGCTTCGATCACCTCTTTCCCGAGGCGGCGCGGACCCTCGCCCTGCGCGGCGCCGAGGTGATCGCCCATCCCGCGAACCTCGTCATGGTCGGCTACGCGCAGCTCACGATGCGGACACGGGCCCTGGAGAACGGGGTCTTCACGGCGACGGCGAACCGGGTTGGCCGCGAGGCGCGCGGCCCGGAGACGCTCGTCTACACTGGTGCGAGCCAGGTCGTCTCCCCGTGGGCGGAGGTCCTCATCCGGCTCTCGGACGACCGTGAGGAGGTCGGCGTCGTGGAGATCGACCCGGGGAAGGCGCGGGACAAGGCGCTCACCCCCTACAATGACCGGCTCGCCGATCGGAGGCCGGCCTTCTACGTCGACAGGGCGTGAGGCCCGGCGCGTTGATTTCGTCGCCGCAAGCCGCCACAATCCAATCGCAATGCTCCTTAAGAAGGTTCGTACGACAATCGAGCGCCACGGGATGCTCAAGGAAGGGGAGCGCGTGCTGGTCGCGGTCTCCGGCGGCGTCGATTCGGTCGTTCTGCTCGATGTGCTCTGCGCCCTCTCCGCGGAGTACGGGCTCACGCTCCACGTGGCGCACCTCGACCACGCCCTTCGGGAGACCTCGGAAGAGGACGCGCGCTTCGTCCGGGAGCTGTGTAAGGCGCGGGGGCTGCCGATCGCCTGCGAGCGGATCGACGTGCGGGCCGCGGCCCGCGCGCGGGGGCTCGGGCTGGAGGAGGCCGGCCATGCGGTCCGGCGGGAGTTCCTGACGGATGTCGCCTCCCGGGCCGGCGCGGCCCGGATCGCCCTCGGTCACACGGCGAACGACCGGGCGGAGACCGTCCTCTTCCACCTCGTCCGCGGGGCCGGACCGACCGGGCTTGTGGGGATCCGTCCGGTGAGCGGGGCGTTCGTGCGCCCGCTCATCGAGGCCTCGCGGCAGGAGGTCCTCGCTCACGCCCGGGAACAGGACCTCTCCTGGCGGGAGGATCCGACCAACGCGGATTCCGCCTTCTCCCGCAACTTCCTGCGCCACCGCGTTCTACCGCTCCTCGAGGAGATGAACCCGCGCCTGATCGAGGGGCTGGGGCGCACGGCGGACCTCCTGCTCGAGGAGGAGCGCGCGCTCGACCTCCTGCTCGACCGGCCGTGGCGGTGGGTCCTGCTCTCCGAGGAGGACGACGTGGTGCGCCTGCATCGGGGACGGCTTTCCCGGCTCCCCGCGGCGATCCAGGCGCTCCTCTTGCGGCGGGGGCT
>CAZBWD010000106.1:0-6569 GCA_964495585.1 uncultured Thermotogae bacterium | reverse complement strand
CGGTCGGTGAGCACGCCCGACTCCCGCAGGCGGGTGGCGAGGAGCAAGGCGAGGGCCAAAAGGCCGGTCAGGATGGCGAGGGAGACGGTCATCGCCCCGGTGCTCGGCGACTTCAGGGCGTCCATCGCGAGGATGAACAGGATCCCAGAGACCTGCCCAGCGAGGAGCAGAAGGCCGTTCGACGTGCCTTCCGGAGCGGGGTAGGTGATCTCTGCCCCGTACTGGAAGCCGATCGGACCGGAGGAGAGGAGGAAGACGCCCAGGGCGAACGCCGAGACGAGCAGGAGCGGGGTGCCGGTCGCCAGGGTGATGCCCACGAGGCTGGGGATCGCCCCGGCGAGGGCGAGCAACAGGAACGGCACGCGACGGCCGCGCCGGTCGGAGAGGAGCGGGACCGTGATGGCGCCGACGATCCCTCCGATCAGCATCAGCCCTCCGGTGAGGCCGGCCTGCTCGATCGTGAAGCCGCGCGGCCGGACGACGTCCTCGATCCACGTTGTCACGGCGTTGAATACACCCAGGCCGATGAAGAACAGCACCAGGAGCAGGATGAATCCGCGGTTCCGGAACACGTCCCTCAATCCGTCGAAGACCAGCGAACGCGCCTCCGGGCCCACCGGCGTCGGCGGCCGTTCCCTGATCACGGCGACGAACAGGGCACCGATTGCGGCCGAAGCGGTCCCGTAGACCAGGAGGGCGTGCGGGATGTCCGAGCGAACGACCAGGACCGGCGTCAGGGTGATGCCGATGAGGATGCCGACGTAGATCGCCAGGGAGCCGAGCCCGGCGGCGGTCGCCCGCTCACGCAGCGGAAACCACCGTCCGGCGATCTTCGCAATCGCGTTCAGCACGAACGGCTGGCCGATGGCGATGCCGATCTGCGAGGCGAGGACCCAGGTGTAGTCTCTTGCCAGCAGGCCGCGCACCAAGCCGAAGATGCCGGTCAGCGTGGCACCGATCCCCACCCCGATCCGGATGCCATACGTGTCGATCACCCACGAGGCGGGGATGGAGACGACGATGAACACGGCCATGAACACGAGCGACAGGAGCCCGATCGCGAGGTCGGAGACCCCGTAGAAGGCCGCGGCCTCCCCGGTGATCGGTGCGAAGCTGATCCACAGGAGCTGATTGACGGCGACCGCGAGCATGAAAGCGGCAAGCACCACCCAGCGGTAGCCGGTGGTGCGGACAGACGGTTCGATCATCGATCCTCCCTTGAGTTGGGCCGGCGGATGAAGCCCTCCTTCCCGTGAGTGCGCCGCATCGTAGGCCACGGATCGGGTGGGGTCAACCCTGCGGGACAGGGCCCTGCTTCCTCTTCGTGCCGGCAGAACACGCCGTCCGGTCCATAGGGGCCTTGCGTCGTACTGGGCCGTTGTCCGGTGTGGATGGGTTGACCTACAATGAGCTGTTGGGGTATATGAAGGGCATGAAAGAGAAACTTTATCGCAGCCGAAAGGATGCCATGCTTGCGGGGGTGTGCGGCGGTCTGGGGGAGTACTTCGGGATCGATACGAACCTCGTTCGCTTGGTGTTCATCCTGCTCGCCGTGGCGAACGGTGTGGGTGTGTTGATCTACTTTGCGTTGTGGCTCATCGTCCCACGGACGGAGGGGGCGGCCACGGCAAGGGAGACGATCGAGATTGGAGCCGAGGAGATCGCCGAGAAGGCGCGCAGCATCGGCGAGGACATGCGGGCGGTAGCCCATCACCGGCGTGCCGAGGCCGGGGTCTTCCTCGGGCTGGCGCTGATCGCGCTCGGAGCCATCTTCCTGATGCGCAACCTCGGCGTTACCTGGCTCCACTGGCTGGGTTTCGATGTGCTGTGGCCGGCGCTTCTGGTGATCGCCGGGCTGGTCTTCCTCTGGCGCTGGTTCCGGGAGGACTAGGTGCCGGGTCGCGCGCGGCGGGGAGGCCTTTTCTTTCCACTGTTTCTCATCGCCTTGGGGATCCTGTTCCTCGTGGGACACCTCGGCGACGCACCCACCGACGTCGGAGAGATCCTCGCCCGCTGGTGGCCGGTGCTGCTCATCGCCTTCGGGGTCGATCTGATCTTCTCCCGCGGGACGGTGGGGCACTGGTTCGCGGGGATCCTCCTCGCGGCGTTCCTGGCGGTTGTCGTGCTGGCATTCTTCGGCGGGGGATGGGGGACAGTCTCCGAGCCGATCGACCAGGCGCTCGACGGGGCGGAGGGGGCACAGGTCACCGTCGCCTGTGAGGCGGCGCTCCAGCTGAGTGGCGGGGCGAAGCCGGGTGCCCTGGTTGTGGGGACGGTTAGCCTCGGCCGGTGGGAGACCCTGGTGCACACCTACCGGCTCGACGGCGGGGTGGCCCGACTCGCGCTCGAGGAGCGGCGCGGTGCGATGTTCCCCTGGTGGAAGCACGACTGGTCGCTGCGCCTCAACTCGGGCGTGCCACTCCTCCTGGACGTGACCTGTGGGGCAGGACATGCCGATCTCGACCTCGCCGATCTGACCCTGGGCGAGCTCGTCCTGACGAGCGGCAGCGGCGGGGCGAGCGTCACCCTCCCGGCGGTCGACGGGCTTCACGCTCGGATCCGCGGGGGCAGCGGCGCGATCTCCGTTGCTCTCCCGCGAGGGGTCGGTGCCCGCGTGCAGCTTGTCCGCAACGGCGGCAAGCTCGTCCTGCCGCCCGGTTACACCCGGTCCGGCACGTCCTATCTCTCACCGGACTACGAGACCTCCACCTCCCGCGTCGACCTCGAGGTGGAGGTCGGTTCCGGTGGGGTGACGATCCAGGCGGGGGCGCCGGCCGGGGAGGGGGAGAAGGGCACGGGCCGCACGATCTAGGCCACCCCGGGGAGGCGACATGAACGGGACGAAGTGCACGGCAGACGTCCGTTTCTACGCCGAGCTGAACGACTTCCTTCCCGCTGGCAATCGTCAGAGAGTGCTTTCCTACGGGTTCTACGGCGCTCCGGCGGTGAAGGACGCGATCGAGGCGCTGGGTGTGCCCCACGTCGAGGTCGATCTCATCCTCGTGAACGGCCGTTCGGTTGGCTTCTCCCATCCCCTGCATGACGGCGACCGGGTCGCGGTCTATCCGGTCTTCGAGAGCCTGGATATCACGCCGCTCGCTCGCCTGCGCGAAGCCCCGCTGCGGCGGATTGCGTTCGTCGTCGACGGTCATCTTGGGAAGCTGGCGCGCCTCTTGCGGCTCCTGGGGTTCGACACCCTGCACGCGAGCGCCTCGAGCGATGAGGCGCTCGCCGCCACCGCGGCGCACGAGCGCCGGATCCTCCTCACTCGGGATCGTGGCCTCCTGAAGCGTGGCGCCGTGACGCACGGCTACTGGGTGCGCAGCACGCAGCCGCTCGAACAGGCGCGCGAGGTCGTCCGCCGCTTCAATCTGGAGGCGCGGGCCCGTCCGTTTGCGCGGTGTCTTTCTTGCAACGGCCGGCTCGCGCCGGTGGGGAAGGCGGAGGTGGCCCCGGTCGTGCCGCCGCGGGTCGCCGCCTGGCACGAGTCGTACCTGCGCTGCCGCGACTGCGGGAAGGTCTACTGGCGGGGGACCCACTACCCGAGGCTTGCGGCAAAGGTCGCCGCGATCCTGTGCCGCCCCGAGCCCGGGTGCGAGGGCGAGCCGGAGATCGCAAGGGAGGGCGAGGATGGCGGATGAGAAGGGGTTTGAGCACGCCTGGCGCGCCAAGTTTGCCCGCGCGTTGGACAAGACGGCCGGGCAGCCGGTCCGGGAGCGGGTGATCGGTGATCCGCCCGCGCCCGACGCAGGGCCCAAGACAGTCATTGATTGGACAAGAGCCGCAATGAAGCGGCTCGACGCGCTCCTTGATGCGGACCAGCGCCGGGCGGTCATGACCGCCTGCGCTTGCCGGTACCCACTGGCCGACCTTCAACCGATGCGTGAGGCCTACGAGGCGACACGCGACATCGACCGGGTGATCGCGATGCTCCAGGAACGGTTCGAGTCGTTCCTGCGTGACGACCTTGCGCTCGGCGAGAACGAGATCGCGGAGGTCGTGCATCGGGGCTGGGGGCTCGCGGGGATCCGCAAGGGTCGCACGATCCTCGCGACCAAGATCCCGAAGAGCGGCCAGTTGCGTCGGTACTTGGGGGAGACCGATCCGCAGAAGCGCCGCGAGCTCTACTGCCATTGCCCGCGGGTGTCGGACCTGCCCCGGTGGAAGCAGACCGTGTCACCGACCTATTGCTACTGCGGGGCCGGCTACTACAAAGGGATCTGGGAGGAGGTCCTCGGCCGACCGGTCACCGTCGGGCTCATCACGAGCGTGCTGCAGGGCGACGAGGTCTGCACGATCGCCGTCCACCTGCCGGCCGGAGCGTGAGGCTGGACGCCGGCGGCTCCGGAGCCGCCGGCGTCCCTCGCCAGAGAAGCGGGGGCTTGGCGCTCTGCTGTGTTGCGCTCTACGGCCCCAGGTCGATGCTGATCCGGGCGCTCTCGTTGCCCAGCCCGTCGGTCTGCGTCAACTCGGCGGCCCCGTGCCCCGCGACCCCCGACGGAACCGGGGCGGAGAACGACCCGTCCGGTCCCGCGTTGGTTGTCGACGTCTCCCCGGTCGGCCAGTAGACCGTGACGCGACTTCCCGGGCCCACTGCGCCCGGATCGCCGGTCACGTTGCCGCCGCGCAGCGCGACCTTCGATCGGTCCGGTGCTGCAGGAAGCTGCAGGAGCCGGTTCAGCTTGTCCTCGATCCGGTTTGAGGTCTCCCTGAGGGTCTGAATCTGGTCCGTCAGTGCCGCGATGGCGGCGGCGTTGGCGTTCACCTGCGACTGCATGGCCGTGAGAGTGTTCGTGACGGTGGCGATGGCCGCGTTGCTCCGCGTTCACCCCGGCCTGGACGGAGGCGATCGCGTCGGCGTTTGCCGCGATGGCAGTACCGTTGTCGGCGATCGCGTCGGCGTTTGCCGCGATGGCAGTACCGTTGTCGGCGATCGCGTCAGCGTTGTCGGCGACATCGAGGGAGAGGTCGAACAGGTCATCGAGGATGTCTTGCTGCGTGTCGTAGACCGCATCGAACTCGTCGGACAGCCAGTCGTGGAGGTCATCCAGTACCTGATCGAGCCCGTCGAGTTGGTTCTGGATCGCGGTCAGGGTATCGGCGTTCGCATTCACCGCGGCCTGGACCGCAGCGATCGCTCTCCCGTTCGTCGCCACGGCCGCCTGGACGGCGCCGAGCGCGCTGAGCAGGTCGGCCCGCAGGTTGCCGAGGGTCTGGTCGAGCGCTGTGAACCGGGCCTCGAGGAAGGCGTGTTGCTCGTTGAGCGCCGCGTGCAGCTCGTCCAGGCTGGCCTGGAGATCGTCGAGCATACCGATGATCCGGTCGAGCTTGGCCTCGAGCGCGTCGAGGAGCGACCACAGGTTGGTCTCCGGCAGGACGTTCGTCAAGTGGGGCTCGATCCCGATCGGCATTCCGGTGGTGAGCCTTCCGAGCCACCAGCCGAGGTTGTCGAGCTTCTGACGCAGCTCGTCGAGCGTGGCGTCGAGGCCGGCGAACCGTTGCGGGATGTCCCCCTGGGTGACCTGGCGCAGCTGCTCGCGCAGTGCGGTCTCGTCCATTGCCTCGTCGATCGACACCCCGAACAGGCCGCGAACGATCGCGTCGAGCTTCAGCTCAAGCTCGAGCTCGGCGAGCGCCATTCCTGACATCAGTTGGGCAAGCTCACTGTTCCCCTCGAACAGCTTAGCGGCGTCGTCGAGGATGGCGTTGAGCAGCCCCCCGAGGATCGGGACGCTCGACAGCGCAGTCCCCGCCTTGCTCAAGATCGTACTCACGACCTCGTTCCCGCCGCCGTCCATCTCCACCTGGAGCTTCGACGTCTTCCCTTGCGAGGAGGTGATCTCGTGGAGGAGTTCGGGCGCGCCGTCGACGACCGCCGCGTCGAGCTGTGCCTGTGTCTCGAGGGGGATCGAACGGCTGAGCTCGATCAGCTGCGCCACCTCACCGCGGCCGACCTGCGCGAAATCGCTGAAGCGGTCGAGGATCCCGCTCGTGTAGACGTCCTGCGGGTTGGTCGCGCGGACGTCCTGCGCGGCCCGCACGAGGAGGTCGTCCGCAAGCGACAGGAACCGGCGGAACCGTTCCCCGGAGGTCGGGGTCGTATCGACCGGCGGGAGCGTCGGCGGGGTCCCCTCGAGCGCAGCGATGAGCTCGTCGATCCTCCGCTCGACCCCCCTCGATCTCCGGTTTGATCCCCTCCAGCGGTGCCGGCGGGTTGTAGCCGGTCGTCCCCGGTTCCACCCGGAACCGCGCACCACGGCCGACGATTCACTCCCCGAGGAGCGCCGCGAGATTGTCCACCTTCTGGCAGGACTCGTTTATCATCAGCCCCATCGCGTCGAGCTGCGTCTTGAGCGCCGCGAGGTCCTCACTCACGCCGGCACTCGGTGTCGGCTGTTCCGGCCAGGTGATGGGTGGTTGGGTCGTCGTGGTGGAGGGTGTCTCGTAGGTCGCGCGTGTGCCCTGTCCTCGCAGGGTCACCGTTTGGCGGGTGACCTTGACCGGGACGCCGCCTTGGGCGGTGATCGTGAAGCTTCCGGTGAATGTCCCCGCCGCGGTCGGTGTGAAGG
>CAZBWD010000105.1:0-6581 GCA_964495585.1 uncultured Thermotogae bacterium | reverse complement strand
CCCCGAAGGAGAACGAGCCGGTCCGGTTCACCGACCGCTCACAGGACCTCGACGGGTCGATCGTCTCCTGGGCCTGGAGCTTCGGAGACGGCACCACCGCACAGACCACCGACGCGTCGCACGCCTACCGGAAGGCCGGAACGTACCCCGTGACGCTGACCGTCACCGACGATGGCGGCGCCCAGGGGATCGTCAGCTCGGAGATCACGGTGGGGAACCTCCCGCCGGTCGCCGTCCTCGAGGTGAACGGGACGACTGACCCGGTGGAGGTCTTCACCGCAGAGACCGTCGTCTTCGACGCCTCCTCGTCCCACGACCGCAGTCCGCAGGGTCGGATCGTCTGCTACGAGTGGGACCTCGACGGGGATGGGATTTACGAGGTATCCGGGCACGACGCGCGGATCACCCACGCCTACTCCGACAGCGGCACGATCCTGGTGACCGTCCGGGTCACCGACAACGCGATCGACGCGGGGACGTGCGTCTCGCCTCCGATCCGCATCGTGGTCAACGATCGCCCGCCCGGAGCCCGCTTTGGCCCGTTCTCTCCGGCCGAACCGACCGACGCCCAGGCCGTCCGGTTCGCCGACGCCTCCGCCGATCCGGACAGCACGATCGTCGCCTGGGCCTGGGACTTCGGGGACGGGACGACCGCTACACAGCGGAACCCCGAGCACCGGTTCCCCGATGCAGGGACCTATCGCGTCACCCTGATCGTCATCGACGACAGGGGGGCGGCGTCCGCCCCGGCCATACAGACGGTCGTGGTGAGGAACGCCCTGCCGACTGCCTCGTTCACGGTCTCCACTGTGTCGGCCACTGTGGGACTCCCGACTCAGTTTACCGATCGGTCCTCCGATCCGAGCCCAACCGGCCAGATCGTCCACGTCGCCTGGGACTTCGGGGACGGGACGACCTGCCCGGGGAGCGCAGGCGGGTGTGGCGATCTGCACGCGCCGATCCACACGTACACCGCAGCAAGCACCTACACGGTGGTGCTCATCGTGATCGATGAGGACGGCGGGCTCGACCGGACGACACGCACGATTACCGTAAGTCAGTAGACCAGCGGATCGGGCAAGTTCGGAGTTGTCGGGCCCGAGTCAGCAGCCGACCCCCTTCAGCTGCTCGATGAATCCGGTGAGGAGACGAGCCCCTTTGACGCGGGATTAGGGCGCCAGCCGGTACCCGAACCCGCGAGAGGTCAACAGGAAGGTGGGATTCGAGGGGTCATCCTCGATCTTCTTGCGCACCAGATGGACGTACTTCTGAACATCCTGGGGATTGGCGTACCGGCTGTCCGGCCACAGCCGGGCGAGGATCTCCGCAGAGGAGAAGACCCGCCCTGGAGCCGATGCCAAGAGCGTCACGAGGCTGTACTCTTTTGGCGAGAGGGAGACCTCCCTGCCACGGATCAGGACCCGCTTGCGGGCTTCGTCGATCTCCAGCCGGGCCGGCTCCCGCTGCCGGGCCGGACGGTACCGCCGAAGCACGGCCTCAATCCGCGCCTTGACCTCGGCCAGGTCGAACGAGGCCTTGGTCAGGTAGTCGTCGGCGCCGAGCTCGGAGAGGGCCCGCACCTTGTCCTGCACCCGACCGAGCGCGGTGAGCATGATCACCGGCGTGTCGTTGCGCGCGCGGATCTCACGCAACACCTCCCAGCCGTCCTTCTCGGGAAGCATCGCGTCGAGCAGGACGAGATCCGGGCGCTCCTCCTCGAACCGCTGCAGCCCCTCCGGGCCAGTCGCCGCCCGGACGACCTCGTAGCCTGCCGCGCCGAGAAAGCTGCCGAGGATCTCCTGAATATCGGGATTGTCCTCACACACCAAGATCCGCATGCTTCTCCTCCTTCAGGTGAGGATATCCAACATCCGCTGCGTTATTCAAGGAATCGCCTCGCCGATCCGCCAGCGGGCCCTCCGCGGCCTACTCGAGGAAGATGTCGAGGAGATCGCGCAGCATGGTCGCCGCAGAGGGAACCGGCGTCGCTTCCTCAATACTCGCGGTGATCGTTCCATAGATGTCGGTCTCGTAGATGATCCCCATCTGCTTTGAGCCGAGGTGTCCCAAGGGATGGTCCGGCCTCAAGGACTGCGGTGCGACCCGCAGGGCATACCCGCCCTCGGCGCAGCGGCGGGCCACCGCCACGAGGCGGAGCCTCTCCCCTCGCTTCGCCGCCCGCTGTGCGCGCTCCAGGGGCACCCCGCGGATGCCCTCCCGCCTGACGTCCTCCAGCCGCGCCGGCACCCCGAGGACGGCGTTGGCCAGGATGGCCAGTTTCGCCGCGGCGTCCCAGCCATCGAGGTCCCAGTTGGGATCCGCTTCGAGGACCCCTTCGCCCCGTGCCCGCTCAAGCGCCGCCTCCCAGTCCATCCCGGAGGCCAGAAGATCGAGGATCAAACCTGTGACGAGGTTGGGGATCGCCTCGATCCGCTCGATCGTGGCGCCGCGCAGGTCGCGCTGTCCCAGGTTGATCGCGGGAAGCCCGCCGGCCACCGTTCCGCCGAAGCGCAGGCGAACGCCGCAGCGCGCGGCGAGTGCCGAGAGTTCGGGGTAGGCAAGGACGATCGGCCCCTTGTTCGGCGTGACGACGTGAAGCCCCCGCTCGAGGGCAGTCCGGATGCACGACAGGCCCGGTTCCCCGCCGGCGTCGAGGTGCACGGGAGAGGCCTCACACAGGACATCAGCTGCCACCGTCTCGACAAACTCCACGGCGGTCACACCACGCCGGCCGCGCCCCGGGTAGTCACCGGCCGTCCCGCCCGCCGCCTTGATCTGCACGAGGGTCTCAAGATCGAGCCCAGACGCGTCGTCCGCCACGCCGCGCGAGTCGGCCACCCCGACGATCCGCAGGTCAAGCCCGTAGGCGGCGCGCAGCGCCGGGCGCTTGGCCGCGATCAGCTCGAGAAACCGTCGGCCGAGGTTCCCCAATCCAATAAGGGCGATCCGGATTGTCTGTTCCCCCATCTTTCTCCCTCCCCGATCTAGCGCACGCGGTTGCGCAGCACCCCGATCCCGTCGATCTCCACCTCCACCACATCCCCGGGACGCAGCGGGCCAACCCCCTCCGGTGTTCCGGTGGCTACGACATCCCCGGGCTCCAGGGTGATCCGCGCGGTGATCTCCTCGATCAGCACCGGGATCGGGAAGATCAGGTCCCGCGTCGAGCCATCCTGCCGCGTCTCGCCGTTGACCCGCAGCGCGACGTGGAACGGTCCCTCGATCTCGTCGGGGGTGACGATCACTGGCCCCAGGGGAGCGGAGGTATCGAATCCCTTGGCTCGAACCCAGTTCTGTTCCCACTTCTGTGCCTCACGGTCGGAGACGTCATTCAGGCAGGTGTACCCGAGGACGACGGCCGGCGCATCCACGGCCCGCACGTTACGGCAACACGTCTTGATGACCACCGCCAGCTCCGCCTCGTGATGGACGAGATCGCTTTCCGGAAGCACGATCTCGTCGTCGGGGCCGATCACCGCCGAGGGGGGTTTGAAGAAGAGCAGCGGGCGCGATGGCACCGCGTTCCCGAGTTCCCTGGCGTGCGCCGTGTAGTTGCGCCCCACGCAGACGAGCTTCGTCGGCACGCACGGCGCCAGGAGCCGGACCGGGCCGGGCACGGGCGCACCCGAATCGTCATGGAGCACCCCATCTCGCAGTTCCCCGCTCGCCGGCCGGGCGGTATGGGGATCGAGAAAGCGGACGAGCCGCATCGCACCTCCTTCGCCGCCATCCAGAAATCGCGCCACACCCTACCTCATCCGCAGAGCCGACGCAACCCGCCAACCACAGCGCGCAAACGGCCTTGACGCAGCGGATCGCCGCGGGTAGCCTGTCCTCGTATGAATAGGCTTCCCTACTTCCTCATCGCCGCGCTGGTCATCGGCCTGGACCGCCTCCTCAAGGTCTGGGTGAGCCGGACCCTTATTCCATCGGGATCCCGGCCGCTGATCGGTCAGGTGGTTCGGCTCACCCCGGTCCACAACGTGGGTGGGGCGCTCGGGATCCTCCCTGGAAGCGAGATCCTGTTCATCGCCGTCTCCTCGATCGCGTCCGGGGTGGTCATTGTCCTGCTCGCGATGCGCCGCTATCCAGGCCGGCTCATGAGCACCGGTCTTGCGCTCGTGCTCGGCGGCGCGCTTGGCAACCTGATTGACCGGCTCGCCTACGGGTACGTGTTCGATTTTCTGGAGGTGCGCGGCCTGTTCGTCAACAACCTCGCCGACATCTGTGTCAGCGTCGGCGTGGGTCTGATCGTCCTGCACGTCCTGCTCGGAGGTGAGCGCCATCGATCTGCGCGGCAAGCTGATCGTCTTTGAGGGGCTCGACTTCACCGGCAAGTCGACGCAGGTCGACCGTCTCGCCGCCCGGCTACGGGAACGCGGGCTGCCGGTCACGACCACGCGCGAGCCAGGCGGGACGTCACTCGGGGAGACCGTCCGCAGGGTCATCCTCGCGAACGAGAACACCGAGCTCGTCCCTCTGGCGGAGCTTCTTCTGTTCATGACCTGCCGGGCACAGCTGTCGGCGACCGTGATCGAGCCGGCGCTGGCCACGCGCCAGGTCGTCATCTCCAGCCGGTTCCGGCTGTCGAGCCTCGCCTACCAGGGGCACGGACGCAGGATCGACCTCGATCTGATCCGCCGGCTGAACGAGGCGGCGACCGCGGGACGGCACCCGGACATCACCTTCCTCATCGATCTCGACCCCGAGATCGCGCTGCGCCGCAGGAAAGGAGGGGGGGACCGGATCGAGGAAGAGGACCTTCCCTTCTACCGCCGGGTGCGGGAGGGGTACCTCACCCTGACGGCGGGTGACAGCACCGTCCAACGGATCGACGGGAGCCTTTCCGTGGAGGAGATCTCCA
Organism: uncultured Thermotogae bacterium; assembly: GCA_964495585.1. Classification (GTDB taxonomy): domain Bacteria; phylum Bipolaricaulota; class Bipolaricaulia; order UBA7950; family UBA9294; genus CAZBWD01. The sequence continues at coordinate 1,717 of CAZBWD010000105.1, read as the reverse complement.
ATGAGGTGAGGCGCCTGCTCGGGGTCTAGGTTTTGCCCAGGGCTTCCCCCATCGTGTATGATGGGGAGCATTCTTTCACGTCGCGCAAGGGGGACGATGATGGACTTCGTATGCAAGAAGGATGACCTGGTGTTCGGCGTCAGGCTCGCAAGCTACGCCCTGGGAACCCGCAGCAGCATGCCCGTCCTCTCCGGGATGAAGATGGAGATCGAGAAGGCAGTCCTCCGGCTCCACGCGACCGACCTCGAACGGGCGGTCCACTGCGAGATCCCAATTGACAACCACGACAGCGACGAGTCGCTTGTCTTAAACGGGGCGATCCTCTCGCAGATCGCCTCCCACCTTCCCGAAGACGAGCGGATCAGCCTGAAGAGTGACGCGAAGGACGGCACGGTCGTCAAGCTGCGCTGTGGCGAGGCGTCCTTCGACTTGCCGACCCTCCCGGTCGAGGACTACCCCCAGCTCCCGGCGCTTCCCCCGACGCAGGTTGCGACGCTCGCCACCGACCGGCTCCACCGCGGCCTCGAGCAGACCACCTTCGCCACGCTGAAGGCCGGCGAGACCACCCGTCTCTCCCTCACCGGGGTGAACATTGTCCTGAAGAAGGATCAGGTTCGGCTCGTGGCGACGAACGGCTACCGGCTGGCGATGAAGACGATCGATCCCGAGACGATCCACGAGGGGGCAGAGTACCTGATCGAGGCCGGCGTCCTCATCGACCTGGATCGCGCCCTCTCTCAGATCGGCGAGAACACCGTCGACCTGTTCGCGGGCGACGGCCAGGTCTTCTTCCAGTCCGGCGGCGTGGTCTTCGCCGCGAAGACGATCGCCGAGGAGTTCCCGGACTTCGAGCGGGTCATCCCCAAGGAGAACCCGATCGCCCTTGCCTTCGACCGGCAGGCGCTCCTCTCGACGCTGCAGCGGATCGAGATCACCGCGGCCGAGGAATCCAACGCGGTCACCCTGCGTGCGACCCCCGAAGAGAGCGCCGTCCGCATCAACTCCTCTTCGAAGGAGAAGGGAGAGGCCGAGGAGCGGGTCCGCCTGGGTAAGGTCCCGGGGGCGCCGATCGAGATCTCGTTCAAGGCCGAGTACCTGATCGACGCGCTCAAGCGCATGGCCTCCAAGCAGATCACGCTGTGGCTCTCCGCTGCGGAGAAGGCCGGACTGATCGAACCCTCCGGCAATGCGATCGATCCGCTCGACGAGGGCTTCCTCTATGTCTGCATGCCGGTCCGCCTCGGCGGCTAGCTCGAAGCCCAGCGTCACGAGTCGAGAGTCATCAGCGCCCTTCGCCAGATCCTCCCTTTGATCGGCTCGGCAGAAAAGGGGACAGGCTACTTTTTCGGCTAGTCTGAGGTTGGGTTTCCTGATGCGCAACGGGTAATCTCACATCAGAGATGGTCCCGAAAAAGTAGCCTGTCCCCTTTTTCCAATCAACACGACGGATCCCCGCCGGGCTCGTGAATCGCGACACTTGACTAGCCCGCAAGCAGACCACGCAGCGCCTCGACCCCCTCGCTCAAGGCCCCGTCCAGGGCTTCGACCTGTGGGCCGCCGCCCTGGCCGAACCCTCGGTTCCCGCCGCCGCCCCCCCCGAGCCGGCCCGCGAGCCGGCGCACCATCGCCCCAGCATCGACGGTTTCGAGCCCCGAACTGACCTTGCACACGAGGAGGCCGCGCCCCTGCACCTCGCTCCCCAGAAGGACCACCGCAG
>CAZBWD010000104.1:0-6616 GCA_964495585.1 uncultured Thermotogae bacterium | reverse complement strand
ACGGACCGCAAAGGACTTCCACCTCCTGGTTACATGACATGCCTGGCGCACCAAGGGAGGGGCCCGTCGTTTCCCGATGGGCCCCTGTTCGGTCAAGCGGCGCGTTGCTTGCGATAAGGAGGTAACGCTGTCACATGCACCTACCCTTAGCCGATGCGAAGGTTTCACCTCCGGCGGCAGGACGAGGGAGCCTCGGCCCAACAACCGCCTGGGCTCCAAGGGGGTGCCGGGGACGGTCGCTTCCTAGTCGAAAGACAGCGGCGCGAGCGATGGGTCGAGGAGCCAGGCCCGGATCCTGGCATCCCACTGGTCCTGCGCTTGAGGATCGGTCCCGTGGACGGTCTGTGCGTCGTAGCGTTTCTGAGCGACCTGGAGCGCATCGAGGATCTGCGCAGCGGTCGCATCGATCGCCGCCTTGAGCGCCACCTTGGCCTGCTCGGCGGTGGCCCCCTGCGCCCCCACCGTCCCGAGCGCCGAGACAAGCCGCCGGGCGTAGACCTCGTTCAGATCGAAGTGTCCTTGCTCATGGAGCAGGACGGAGGCAACCTCTTTTCCGGAGACGGCCCACGACAGGTGGGGTTGCATCGTGTTGCTGACGTCGATCGAGTCCAGGTCGACCGACCCGCCCCACCGCCCGGTGCGAAGATCCTGGGTCACAGCATAGGAGACCGACCAGCGGATGGTCATGTAGATCGCCGCGGCCTCGGCCTGGGCAGCCGCCTCCGGGGGAGGCGACCCAAGAAAGTCGTCCCAGGCGACCCGCTGGTGTGCGCTCCAGGGGATCTCCTGCGGGACGACCGCGGCACAGACGGAAAGCACGACAAGAAAAAGCCCAACGACACCCTGCAGAATCCCGACTCTCTTTCTCATCGTTCCCCTTGAAGCGGGATCATACTCGATCCGTCGAGGCGGTGCGAGCAGCACACAGGATTCGTTAGATCCACAGCAGTAACGCCCTTACCACCTTGCAAAACGACGGAAATAGATGTATAAGCGGTTAATGGAACACAACGGCTTCAGTTCCGTCAGGCGCCGGTCATGAAAGGCAGGAAGCGGACAGAGGAAGAACGTCTGGAGGAGATCAACCGATTGCGCCGCCAGGCGGCAAAGAGAGAGCCCACCCGGCCGGCTTCGGAGGGGCACGAGCGGTACAGGACCCTGTTCGAGCAATCCACCGTGGCTTCGATCGTCGTCGGTCCCGACGGGTTGATCCGGGAAGCGAACCACGACGCAGCCCGGCTCCTCGGCTACCCCAGCAAATGGTTCATCGGCCAACAACCCGGCCGGCTGTTCTCTTTGCAGGCTGGGTCTGTCCTGCCCTGTGTGTCCGGGGACGAACCGCACGCGGAAGGCACGATCAACACGGTCGCTCGCCACCAGGACGGAAGCACTCTCCCGGTTCGCCTGCACTGGAAGTCGATCCGGCTTTCTGGTCAGCTCCACCTCCTGATGAGCATGCTCGACATCACCGAGCAGGTCCAGGCGGAGAGAACCCGCGCGGTGATGCAAGAGATCGCAGAGGCGGCCAACGAGACGGATGACCTCGATACCCTCTTTCCCACCATCCGCCGCATCCTCGGGATACTGCTCGACACCACCAATTTCCGCATCGCGCTCTACGATCCCAACGAGGATCGAATCGCGCTTCCATACATCGTCGATGAGCGAGACACCTACACCTCGTTCGTCGCCGGGAAGACGCCCACCGCGCATGTGATCCACAGTGGCGCAGCGCTCCTCCTGACACCTGAGACGAGGGCTCGCCTGCTAGAGGAGGGACGGCTCGAATCGGTGGGCGAGCCGGCCCAGGCTTGGCTCGGCGTCCCCCTCCGCATCGAAGGGGAGGTCATCGGCGCGTTGATCGTGCAGAGCTACTCCGATCCGGACCGCTTCTCGACCGCCCAGGTGAGCCTCCTCGAACAGGTTTGCGGCCAGGTCGCGATCGCCATCCAGCGCAAGCGCGCGGACGACGCGCGCAGGGACAGCGAGAGCCGCTACCGCAGCATCTTCGAATCGACGACAGACGCCGTCCTGATTTTCGATCCCGAGAACCGCGTCGTCGAGGCGAATCCCAACGCCTGCCAGCCGTATGGGTACGAGAAGGAGGAGCTGCTCGGCCTGCCCGCGGCCCGGCTGGTCCATCCGGATTCCTTCCACGGCTTCGCCAAAGTCAAGGACCGGATCGAGGAGGAGGGGCTTCTGCTCAGGGATCAGCGCGCCGATCGGGGAGTTCGGCATCTTCCAGGTCGTCTCGGACACGCAGGACACCTTCACCCCGCAGGACGTTCGCCTCCTCGAGCTCCTGCTCGGCCACACGGCGGAGGCGATCAAACGGATCCGGTTGCAGAAGGAGCTCAGAGAGCAGGCGATCCGCGATCCGCTGACCGGGGTCTACAACCGCCGCCACTTCAATTTCGTCATCGAGCAGGAGAAGCGCCGCGCGGTACGAGCGCTCGATCGGTTTTCTGATGATCGACGTCAACCGGTTCAAGGAGATCAACGACCGCTTCGGACACCAGACCGGCGACAAGGCCCTCCAGACCACGGCGAAGCTCCTCGCCCAGGAGATCCGGGAGACGGACCTCGTCGTGCGGTACGGAGGGGACGAGTTCCTCGTTGAGCTCCTGGAGACGAACGATGAGACGGGGCGCGTCAAGGCCCGGATCCGCGCTGCGGTCGCACGCCGCAACGAGACCAACAAGCTGATCCCGTTTCCGGTAACCTTCGCCATCGGCGAGAGCCACTGGGATCCGAAACAGGACCGATCCGTCGCCGAGACGCTCGCCGAGGCGGATCGGCGCATGTACGAGAACAAGCGCAAGACCGCGGCCTGACCTGCGGGAATCAGTTCAGCCGGCTGTCGTGCGGCAAGGCAGGGAAGAGCTTCGCGATCCACATGCGATCGGGCGGCAGCGCCGACTGGGCGATCTGGGCGACCTCCCGCCAGTGGTCCCGATCGCGGCGCAGCACCTCGACCACCCGCTCCAGGTACTCGGCCTTGATCTCCAGTGTGACGTCCTGTTCCAAGCGCTCGCCACTCTGCTCGTCCTCCAGCTCATCGCGCAGGCGCGCGGCGGCCTGGCGGATCGAGATCCGCTGCGTGTGGTGCAACTCCTCCAGCCGATGCAGCAGCGCCACCGCCTGGCCGGAGAAGATGAGCCGGTTGCGCCTCCCGCGGTGCATGTGTTCGTCGAGCACGCCGTTCAGCGCATCGATGCGCTGGCGCACGGCGCGTTTTGAAATCCCGAGAGATCGGGCAATGTCGTCCAGTGTATCCATAGCGGAATTGTAGCCGCCGCGGTGGTGATGTCAAAACCGCGCTGCTTCCGGACACTGCGAAGCGCTCGCGGGCGGCGGCTAGCGATCGATCTCCATCACGGACAGGACGAGCCCGGTCAGGAGCTTCGGGTAGAAATCGGTCGACTTCTGGGGCATCTTCTCCCCGTGGTCGGCGACGCGGCGAACCTGCTCCGGGGTAGTCGGGTTGAGGAGGAAGAGGGCCTGCTCGCCCCCAGCCTTGACCCGGGCAATCCCCTCGCGGGGATCCACCGTGTAGGTCACATTCCGTTGCTCCTCCAGGGCAGCCGCATCGATCGCAAGGAGCTTCTCAAGGATCACGCTGTGGAGGACGGAGACGTCGAGCTGTTTCCAATCGGCCGACCAGTCTCCGGCGATCAACCGGTCTATCAGGGACATGTCGCGCAAGGTCAGCGTCGCGTAGACCCCGCCGGTGTAGCAGCCGAAGGTGTGCTGGCCGCGGCCCGCGATCACCGCGTCCTGCCAGGCCTCCTGCGTGTCAAACCGTCGCACCGCGAAGTCCTTTCCTGCCGCCTGCAGGAACGCCTGCGGGTCGTAGCCCCGGAGACCGTGGATCAGGCGATGGATCGGCCGGATCGTCATCCCCGGAAGTTCGATGTTGAACAGGGCCATCATCCGCACGTCGAACGACTCCGGCGCTGCCGGGCGCCAGCCGTTTGCCTGGCACTCCCGCATGAAGGTCACCGCTGTCTCGTAGCGGTGGTGGCCGTCTGCAATGTAGAGATCCTTGTCAGCGAGCGTCTCTTGAACGGCGCGGATCACATCGGGATCGGTGATCTGCCACAGCCGGTGCGGATTGCCGAAGTCATCCTTCGCCTCCAACGTCGGTGGCCGCCCACCGATCACCGGGCCGAGCGCCTGGTCGACCCGTCGGGACGGGTCCGAGTAGAGCATGAAGATGTGCCCGAAGTTCGCCTGCGTCGCGCGCATCAGGCGCAGCCGGTCCTCCTTCGGGCCCTTGAGCGTCCGTTCGTGCGCGTGCACCCGTGCGGGCTCGAGCTTGCCCAGAGCGATCACGCCCTTGCGCACCAACCGCTCTCCGGCGAAGTCGTACTCCTGGTGGTAGGCGTAGAGCGATGGGGCCTCGTCGCGGATCAGGATTCGCTCGCGCCGCCAGGTTGCCAGGGTGTCTGCGGCACGGGTGTAGACGTTCTCCCCGTTGTCGCCGGGCTGCTGTCTGCCTTTGATGATCCGCACGATGTTGTACGGGCTGCGCCTGTAGTAGGCCTCCTGCTGCTCGGCGTCGATCCGGTCGTACGGCGGGGTCACGACCGTCGACATCTCGGCGATCTTGTCGGGGTTGTAGCGGATGCCGCGAAACGGGATGATCTGAGCCATAACCTCTTTCCCTTCTATCCTTGCCCGCGGGAGAACGCGATCACGACCTGCGCGGCCTCCCGGCCGACCCGGGCCTGCGCCTCAACGGTCGCCGCGCCGATATGCGGGGTGAGAGAGAGCGCCTCCTGGGCAAACAGGGGGGCGTCCGCATCGGGCGGCTCGGTCGCGAAGACGTCGAGCGCCGCCCCGGCGACCTTCCCCTCCTTCAGCCCCTGCGCGAGCGCCGCCTCGTCGATCACGCCGCCGCGAGCGCAGTTGAGGAGCCGCACACCGTCTTTCATCCGCGTGATCTCCCCCGCGCCGATCGTCGCGCCGACCCGCGGATCAAACGGGATGTGAAGCGAGATGAAATCGCTGCGTGCCAGGAGGTCCTCGAACGGGACCATCGTCACGATCTCCGGGAGGGGGGATCGCTTGACGTAGGCGTCGTAGGCGATGACCTCCATCCCCAGGGCGACGGCCTTGCGCGCGAGCGCCTGGCCGATCCGTCCGATCCCCACAATGCCCAGCGTCTTTCCCGCGATCTCCACGCCCTCGAGCCGCTTCTTCTCCCAGCGGCCGGCCCGCAGGGAGACGGTCCCCCGGGCGATGTGCCGGGCCAGGGAGAGGAGATGCCCGAGCGCCAGCTCGGCCACGGAGTTGGTGCTCGCCGCAGGGGTGTTCTTCACCGTGATCCCTTTGGACCTCGCGTGATCGACGTCGATGTTGTCGAGCCCGACCCCCGCCCGGACAATCAGCTTGAGGTGCGTCGCCCGGTCGAGGATCTCCCTGCGCAGCTTGGTCGCGCTGCGCACGACGATCGCCTCGTAGTCCGCAATCTCCTCCTTCAACCGGTCCGCGGAAAGGCCGGTCTTCGCGGTCACGGCGAGGCCAGCCGCCTGCATCTCCTCCACCGCCTCCTTGGCCAGGGGGTCGGACACGAGCACTCTGAATGCCATAGCGCCTCCTTCACGATAAGCCGAGGACCCACTCGATCGCCGCGAGCAGCCCCTCGATCTCGTCGACCTGCGTGTCGCCCATGTGCGCGATGCGGAAGGTCTTGCCCTTGATGCCCCCGTAGCCGTCGGAGATCCGCAGGTGGTACTCCTTGACCAGGGTGTCGATGAGCGACGCCACATCGATTCCGCGCGTGTTCTTGACGCAGGTCAGGGTCTTCGACCAGTAGCCCTCCTCCGGATAGATGTCGAAGTACCGCTTGCTCCACGCCTGCACGATCTTCGCCATCCGTTCATGCCGGGCGAACCGCGCCTCCAGGCCCTCTTCGAACATCGCATCGAGCTGCACGTCGAGCGCGAACAGGTGCGGGATCGCCGGGGTGGACGGGGTCTGGTTCTTCTTGTGGTACTTGTAGATGTGTTTCAGGTTGAAGTAGTGGCTGCGTGGCGGGACCTGCTCGGCGCGCGCCAGGGCCCGCTCGCTCACCGCCGCGACCGCCAGGCCGGCCGGGAGCGCGAACGCCTTCTGAACCCCAGCAAGCAGGAAGTCGATCCCCAGGGCGTCGGTCTCGATCTTCACCCCCGCCATCCCGCTCACCGCGTCGACCAGGAGGAAGACATCGGGATGGCGGTGCACGGCCTCCGCGATCCCTTGAAGCGGGTTCATCATTCCGGTCGAGGTCTCGTTCAGCACGAGGGTCACCGCGTCGTACTTGCCGGTCTCAAGCTGCGCATCGACCTGCTCGGGCTTGATCGCCACGTTCCAATCCACGGAGAACGCATCGCAGGGCACCCCGTTGTCCACCGTGATCTCGTGCCAGCGCCGGGAGAACGCGCCGTTCACCAGGTTCAGGCACCGCTTGGCGACGAGGTTGGTCACCGCGGACTCCATCGCGCCGGTCGAGGAGGAGGTGAAGAGGAAGACCGGGTTCTGTGTATACAGAAGCTCCTGCAGCTTCGGCTGGATCCTGGCGTAGAGCTGCGAGAACTGCGGCGAGCGGTGGTGGATCTGGGGTGTGGAGAGT
>CAZBWD010000103.1:0-6650 GCA_964495585.1 uncultured Thermotogae bacterium | reverse complement strand
GTCCTTCCGTACCTCGTGCCGTTCCTCATCGGCCTTGCGCTCCTCGAGGACACCGGCTACCTGCCGCGGGCCGGCTACCTGATGGACGGTCTGATGCACAAGATCGGCCTGCATGGCAAATCGGTCATCCCGTTCATCCTCGGCTACGGGTGCAGCGTCCCCGCGGTGATGGCCACCCGGATCCTCGACTCACCGCGCGACCGGTTCGTCACCGCGGCCCTCTCGGTGATGGTCCCCTGCACCGCGCGGACCACGGTGATCTTCGGCCTGGTCGGCTACTTCCTCGGTCCGACCCTCGCCTTCCTCCTCTATATCATCAACGTCATCGTCCTCGCGATTGCCGGGAAGCTCATGACCCGCGTCTTCCCCCGGATCACCCCCGGGCTGATCCTCGAGATCCCGTCCTACAAGGTCCCCTCACTGCGGGTCATCCTGGCGAACGTGTGGCTGCGGCTGCGCGAGTTCATCCTCCTGGCCTGGCCGCTGTTGGTGGGGGGGAGCGTCGTCCTGAGCCTGCTCGAATACGTCCATGCGGCCCACTACCTGAACCTCGCTCTCTTTCCGATCACCTGGGCGCTCGGCCTGCCGCTCGGCCTCGGGGTGACGCTCATCTTCGGGGTCCTGAGAAAGGAGCTGACCCTGATCATGCTCTTCCAGGCCCTCGGGACCACGCAGGTGGCATCGGTCCTCTCTGGGGGCCAGATGATGACCTTCGCCCTCTTCGTCCTCTTTTACATCCCGTGCGTGGCAACGATCGCGGTCCTCACGCGGGAGCTTGGACGGGGGAAGACCGCGCTCGTCCTCGCCGCGACCACGGGGGTCGCGATGGTCGTCGCCCTGATCGGTCGGGGGATCGCGGCTATAATTGGCTGAATAGTCCTTTGGAGGTGAGCTTCTCATGTCGGATATGAAGGAAGCCATCAGGGAGATGAAGCGGGGGATGCAGCGGTTGACGCAGGTCGCGCCCCAGCAGATGAAGGGGTTTCACGAGTTCATGGGCGCGGTCATGGAGCCCGGGCACCTCGATGTGAAGACCAAGGAGCTGGTCGCCCTGGGCATGGCCCTGACCTCCCGCTGCAAGTACTGTATCGGGATCCATACGGAGGGGGCGCTCAAGGCCGGGGCGAGTGAGGCGGAGATCTGGGAGGTCGCCACGGTGGCGGTGGTGATGGGCGGCGGGCCGGCCCTGACGCACGTCGCCGAGCTGTACGAGGCCCTCGAGGAGTTCGCGCCCGCGCAGAAGGCCTAGCTGGGAGGGCGTCCTCCGCCTTGCGGGGCTCGGACAGTCTTCACAGTTTCGCCATGCCTTGCTCACTGGTTCTCCGCATGGCGCGGTTCGGCTACGAGCCACGAGAGCGGGACGGTTACCTCCATACAACGCGGGTCCCGCCCCGAGAAAGCCGCATCGCGGCGTGGCCCTTTGGGGCCTCGCCGCGTCTTCTCGGTGCAGGGTTTCGCCCTCGCAGCCCAGCGGGTACACTCTGCCCTGGTCCCTGCGGGGGCCTCGGGAAGGAAGCGGCCCGGTCCTGCGCCTGCAGCGCCGGGGAGGTCTTTGCGTTGCTCCAAGGAGAGACGGCATGTCAGACAAGGGCGTGACGCCGCGCAGCGAGGATTATGCCCGCTGGTATACGGACGTGGTCCGCAAGGCGGACCTCGCCGATTACGCGCCGGTCCGCGGGTGCATGATCATCAAGCCGTACGGCTACGAGCTGTGGGAGGCCATCCGCTCCGGGCTCGACCGCCGGTTCAAGGAGACCGGGCACCGGAACGCGTACTTCCCGCTGTTCATCCCGATGAGCTTCATCGAGAAGGAGGCGCAGCACGTCGAGGGGTTCGCGCCCGAGCTCGCCGTGGTCACCCACGGCGGGGGCAAGGAGCTCGAGGAGCCGCTCGTCGTCCGTCCGACCTCCGAGACGGTGATCGGCCACGCCTATGCGCAGTGGATCAAGTCCTACCGCGACCTGCCGGTCCTCATCAACCAGTGGGCGAACGTGGTCCGCTGGGAGATGCGCCCGCGCCTGTTCCTGCGCACGATGGAGTTCCTGTGGCAGGAGGGGCACACCGCGCACGCGACCGCGCAGGAGGCGCAGGAGGAGACGATGCGCATGCTCGACGTCTACGCCGACTTTGCACAGAACGACGCGGCGATCCCCGTCATCGAGGGGCGCAAGAGCGCGCGGGAGAAGTTCGCCGGGGCCGAGGCGTCCTACACGATCGAGGCGATGGTCGGGAACACCTGGGCCCTGCAGTCGGGGACCTCGCACTACCTTGGCCAGAACTTCGCCAAGGCGTTCGGCATCCAGTTCCTCGACGAGTCAAACGAGCTTCGGCTCTGCTACACGACCTCGTGGGGGGTGAGCACGCGGATGGTCGGCGGGATCGTGATGACCCACGGTGATGACACCGGGTTGCGCCTGCCTCCGCGGCTGGCCCCGATTCAGGTGGTCATCGTCCCGATCTGGCGCCGGCCCGAGGAGCGGACCGCCGTGTCCGAGCGGGTCGCGGAAGTGCGCCGGACCCTGACGCAGGCCGGGGTGCGCGTCCACGTCGATGATCGCGAGGGGACCACGCCGGGGTTCAAGTTCAACGACTGGGAGATGCGCGGCGTCCCGCTTCGCATGGAGATCGGGCCGCGGGACGTCGCTGCGGGCACTGTGCTCGTCGCCCGCCGCGACGTGCCGGGCCGCGACGGCAAGCAGACGGTTTCCATCGAGCGGCTGGTCCCCGTGGTCGCCGGGCTCCTCGACGCGGTTCAGGACGGCCTGCTCTCCCAGGCGACGGCGTTCCGCGACGCCCACCTGCACGAGGCGAAGACCTACGACGAGCTCAAAGAGATCGTGGCCGACGGGTGGGCGCTCATCCCGCATTGCGACAGGCCGGCGTGCGAGGAGCGGGTTAAGGAGGAGACCAAGGCTTCGTCGCGCTGCTTCCCGATCGACCTCAACCGGGACTGGCGAGACGGATCGGTGCGCTGCCCGGTCTGCGGCGAGCCCGCGGTTGGGTTGGCCTACTTCGCCCGCGCCTACTAGCGGGTGGGTCGCTTAGCGGAGGAGAAACCCGGCCGCGAGCGGGTCTTGCGGATCGATCCAGAACGTGTGGCGACCGGTCAGGAAGGCGCGCCCCTCGACCTTGGGGACGACCGCCTCATGGGGGCCGAACCGCGTCACCTCGAGGATCCGTCCGGTGAACCGGGTTCCAATCACGCTCTCGATCACCAGCGGCTCGCCGATCCCGACCTCCCCGCGGCTATGGTGCAGGGCCATCCGCGCGCTGACCCCGGTCCCGGTCGGGCTGCGGTCGACCTCCCCCTCCGCGAAGATGCAGACGTTGCGGCTGTGGGCCCCCGCACCGAGCGGCGGGCCGACGAAGATCGTGCCGTAGAGGAAACCCAGGTCCGGCTCGAACGGATGGGGGATCGGCCGGGCGGCGATCACGGCGCGCTTGATCGCCATTCCGGTTTCGATCAGCCGGCCGACGTCCTTCGGGGTGCACGTGAGGCCGGCGTCCGCCGCGGTGACGAAGGCGTAGAACGCGCCGCAGAAGGCGATGTCGACGCGCACCGTCCCCAGGCCGGGGACATCGAACGTCTCGTCGCGAGAGAGGACGAACGACGGGACGTTGCGGAACCGGACGCTCGTCACCCGGCCCCCGTCCACCCGCGCGCGGGCGGTCACGAGCCCAGCCGGGGTGTCGATATGGACCGTGGTCTCGGGGGAGCGCATCGGCAGGATCCCCGTCTCGAGGACCGCCGTGGTCACGGCGATGATCCCGTGGCCGCACATCGTGCTGTAGCCCGCGTTGTGGGTGAACAGGACGCCGAAGTCGGCCCCCGGGCTCGTCGGCGGGGTGAGCAGGCAGCCGTACATGTCGGCGTGGCCGCGCGGCTCCCACATGAGTGCGGTGCGCAGGGCGTCGTGGACCTCACGGGCATGGCGCCGCTGCGCGAGGATCGTCTCCCCGAAGAGCTTCGGGAAGCCGCCGATGACGACCCGCAAGGGCTCGCCGGCCGCGTGGACGTCGAGGGTCGTGATCCGCTGGAAGGTCGCGGGCGGGACCCAGTCTCTCGCGGCACGCAGTCCGTCTTCAAACCGCGCGTTCATCCTGGTCCGTCTCCTCCTAGAGCGGCAGCCACGTGCCGATCCCCGCGGCCACGGCACGAGCGTGGACGAGCGCGGCGACCGCGACGTCCTCTGCGGCCAGGCCGAGCAGGCAGGCCATCGTCCGCTCGTTCGGGCTCTCCCGGCCTGGCGCGCGACCGACCACGAGCTCTCCGAGGTCGGCGTGAACTGGCGGGATCTCCTGGAAGTAGCCGAGGCTGCGGTAGTAGTGAAGCTGGGGCCGGTCGTCGCAGCAGAACTTGTCGAGCGCTTTGAGCGCCTCGGGGTGCCAGTAGGAGTCGAAGTCGACCGCGCCGGCGAACGCCCCCTCGTCGAGCCAGCCCGCACGGATCGTGGCGTGCGGCGTGCGGAGGATCGGCCCGGCGGTGACCACGAGGCCGCACCCGCAGACCGCTTCCCGCGGCGCCTGCGCCTCGATCACCTCGAGATCGAACCGCTCCCGCGCCTCGCGGGCGTAGCGGCTCAGGGCCTGCCGGTCCGGGTCGTAGGCCACCACCCGCCGCAGCGGAAAGACGGACGCCAGCGCCTCGAGGTGGCTTCTCCCCTGGACCCCGCAGCCGAGGATCCCCAGCACCTCGGCGTCCGGCCGGGCGAGGTGCTTCGCGGCCACGGCGGTCGCCGCGCCGGTGCGCACGGCCGTGATCCAGGTGGCGTCCATCACACAGACCGGGAGGCCGGTTTGGGGATCGTTCAGGACGAGGAGGCCGCTGATGTAGGGGAGCCCTTTCTCGCGGTTCTCCGGGAAGCCGCTGACCCACTTCATCCCCGCGGCACGGAGCGCTGGCAGGTAGGCGGGCATCGCGTGGATGAAGGCGTCCGGCGCTGGGTGGATCCCCGGCTTGGGCGGCATCTCGATCCGGCCCTCTCCCTTCTCGCGGAAGGTCTCCTCGACCGCCGCGATGACCTCGACCGTCGACAGCCCGACCGATGCGACGTCCTGCGCGCAGAGATAGAGGAGCTTCCCCATGCGGCCTCCTTTGCCGTCGTTTGCTTGGGTGTCGGGGGGATCATAGGCGCTCGCCCCGGAGCGGGCAAGCGAGCGCTTACCGGGCCCTTGTTTCTTTCGCCAGGGCGCAGGTCGGACAAAGCGGGCAGCCCTCGCACAGCGGTCGGCAGCTCTTGCAGCGCTCCTTGCCGTGCCGGACGAGGAGAGCGTGAACCTCCTGGTACAGGGCGACGTCCCGCGGCAGGGCATCCATGAACAGGCGCCTCACCCGCTCGTAGCCCGCGGTCTCTGGGATGAGACCGAGGCGGGAGAGGATCCGCCTCGTGTAGGCGTCGACCACGAAGCTCGGCTTGCCCGCCGCGTAGAGCAGGATCGCATCGGCGGTTTCCTCTCCGATCCCGTGGATCGACAGGAGCGCCTCGCGCAGCGTGGGGAGCGGGAGCTGCAAGAGCGGCTCGAGCCGGCCGCCGTGGTGCTGTGCGAGGAACCGCACGAACGCCTTCAGCTTCCGCGCCTTGGCGTTGTAGTAGAGGCACGGCTGGATGAGAGCGGCGACCGCCTCGAGCGGCGCGGCGTCCAGGCGCCTGGGGTCCATCAGGTCGGCCTGTTTGAGGGCGGCGATCGCCTGCTCCACGTTGGTCCAGCTCACCCGCTGGGTGAGGATCGCCCCGACGATCACCTCGAACGGGCCTTCCCCGGGCCACCAGCCCTGCGGCCCATAGGTTATCAGGAGGCGCTCGTAAATCGCGAAAAGCTCACGGCACATGGAGGAACTGACGGATCGCGTTGAGGATTCCGTTCGCGATCTTCTCCTCGTAGAAGGGATGCTGCAGCCGCAGCGCCTCGAGCGGGTTGGTGACGAACCCCACCTCGACGAGCGCGGCGGGCATCTGCGCCTCACGAATGAACAGCGGCGCCCACTTCACCCCGCGGTCCTGCGCGCCGGTCGCCGCGACCACCTCGCACTGGAGGGCCTCTGCGAGCCGGTAGCTGCGGCTCGTCTGCGGCTGCGTCTCGTGGACGAGCGTCTCCACGCCGGAGATGTGTGGATCGGAGAAGGCGTTGGCGTGAATGCTCACGTAGAGGTCGGCGCCGATGCGGTTCGCCTCAAGGACGCGGTCGGTCGGGAAGCTGTACTCGTCGTCCCGTCGGGACAGAATGATGCGCAGGTCTGGGTCGCCGAGCGCGTTCAGGTAGACCATCTGCGCGATCGCCAGGGTGATGGTCTTCTCCTCCAACCCCCCGACCCCGATCGCGCCGGGGTCCTTCCCCCCGTGGCCGGGATCGATGACGACGGTGTAGTGAAACGGGAGGGACGGGGCGGCGGTCGGGAAGGTGATCCAAAGGAGGCCAGAAAGCAGCACAAGGACGATGAGCGGTGTTCCGAGCCGTCGTGCCAAACGGGATTTCCTCCTTCCGTGAGGTCACGAGGGTAGCGGGCGGTCTGGCGCGCGGGAAAGGCGATCGGTCCCGTGGGCGGCTGACATCGGACACGGCGAGACAGGGACGGGTTCCTTGAGAGACGGTACCCTCAATCGGGTAGGAGGGGGCTTCACAGCCCCCGTCCTCCCACACCACCGGACATA
>CAZBWD010000102.1:0-6660 GCA_964495585.1 uncultured Thermotogae bacterium | reverse complement strand
CCCATGAATGCAGTATATCACGTTGTGTGTCTTGTTGCATGGCATTTGTCGGACATGACACTAGTAGAGAGAAATCGATGGTACAGCTAGTACCATAAAAAGTCAAGGAATGGATGACGTTCACAGTGGAAATATAGCCTTCCTTGTCGTTCCATGACAAAACCACTGAACGTGGACTGACTTAGTACATCCTTCAAACCCGGGGCGGCCTTCAGGGACTATGGAAGGTCCATTAATGTACCGGAATCCTCTCTGTCGACCTCCTGGGGGTGGACACGACGCTGCGGCCTCAGCGTGGGTCACCCTCCGGAGGCCTCCCGCAGGTGGGAGAGGCTCCGGCGAGCGATTCTTCACCGGCTGTTGGTGAACGGATCGAACGCGTCGCGTAGGGCGTCGCCCATGAAGTTGAACGCCAACACACCGACGACGATGAACACCCCGGGGATCAGGAGCCACGGGTGGAGCTGGATTCCCGCGATGTTGTTGGCCGCGTTCAGGAGCTGCCCCCAACTGGTCATCGGCTCGTGGATCCCGTAGCCAAGGAACGACAATGCGGCCTCGGTGAGCATCATTCCCGGGATGGTGAGCGTCGCGGCAACGATCAGGTAGCTCGTCAGGCTGGGGGTGATGTGGTGGATGACAATCCGCAGGTCGCTCGCCCCGGCGGCCTTGGCGGCGGAGATGTAGTCCATCTGTCGGGTCGACAGGGCGATGCCGCGGATGACCCGCGCCGTGCCGGCCCAACTGATGAACGCCAGGGCGCCAATGATCCCGAGGAACGTCATGCCGGCGGATAGGCCGAGGCTGGCAAGCACGGCGCCGACCGCGAGGAGCACCGGCAGGCCCGGAAGCGACATGAACACCTCGCAGATCCGCTGCAGCAGCATGTCGGTCCAGCCCCCGTAGTACCCGGAGACCCCGCCGATGAGGATCGCGATTGGGAAGATGAGCAGGATGACGAGCGGCCCGACCGCGAGCGAGATCCGTCCGCCGATCATCGTCCGCGTGAACAGGTCGCGGCCGTACTGGTCGGTGCCAAACGGGAACACGAAGGCCTGTGAGCCGTCCTTCGCCCGCGCGCCGAACAGGTGCAGGTTGCTCTTGAACAGCCCGAGCACCTTGTAGGACGAGCCGTGGACGAAGAAACGGATGTAGTACTTCTTTGAGGTGTCCGGCACATAGTAGGCGGCGTAGGTCTTGGGGTCGAACTCGCGCGACGTCTTGTAGAGGAACGGGCGCAGGGAGAACCCGTCCTTGCTTGCGAAATGGATCGGGGTAGGCGGCGAGTAGGGATAGGCGCTGTTCTGGGTGGCGTAGTTGTACGGCGAGACGAAGCCGGCGAACGCCGCGCTCAGGATGAGGAGGATGACGACCACCGTACCGACGTTTCCCAAGCGATGCCTCAAGAAAGCGCGCCAGACCATCTTCGCCTGCGATGGGCTCTTCGACTTGGGCTTCAGCGCGTCGAGGTCGAGCTTCTTCTTTCTTGCCATGGTGTTGTCCGCTCCTTCCGCTTCAGTCGTACCGGATCCGCGGGTCCACCCAGGCCAGGAGGAAATCGGCCAGCAGGTTTCCGATCAACAAGAACACGCTGAAGAAGAGGAGCCCGCCCATGATCACGTACTGATCCTGGGCCTGTAGGGCGGTGAAGAACGTGCGTTCCACCGTCGGCAGGTTGAGGATGATCGCCGTGACGAGCGACCCGGCGACCAAGGCAGGCAGGCTCATCCCCAGCATACTGACGAGCGGGTTGATCGCGTTTCGCACCGCGTGCTTGTAGACGACGATCCGTTCGGTCAGTCCCTTCGACCGCGCGGTCTGCACGTACTGCAGGGACAGCGTGTCAAGCAGGCTGCCCCGCATGTAGCGCATCAGCCCAGCCATGCCCGAGGTGCCGATCACGAGCCACGCCGGCCAGATGTGCCACAGGAGGTTGCCGACCTTGGCGAACGTCCATGGGGTGCCGATGAACCGGTTGTCGAAGAGGCCCCCCACGCCGAGGCCGTACTGCCCGACGTGGAACACCGCGACCAACAACCACAGAACGACCAAGGCAAAGAAAAAATTGGGGATCGAGATCCCAAGGAATCCGAGAAAGGTCAGGGTGTGGTCGCTCGGTTTGTACTGGTGTGTCGCGGAGTAGATGCCTAACGGGATGGCGAAGAGCCACGTGAGGAAAAGCGTCGAGGCCGACACGATGAGCGTCCACATCAGCCGGCTGCCCATGAACAGCGTGTTGAATACGGGTAGCCCGGTTGCGAACGACACCCCGAAGTTCCCGTGGAAGATGATCCCCCGGATCCAGTACCAGTACTGCGTCATGAACGGCTGGTTGAGGCCGTAGTAGGCCTCGAGCGCCGCGATGCTCTTCGCATCGAACTGCGGGTTCATCTTCATCCGTGTCACGTAGTCCCCGGGCATGATGTGGATCAGCGTGAAGGAGAACAGAGAAATGATGATAAGCACGGGGACCATGTAGAGCGTCCTACGGACAGCGTATGCAAACATGTGAGCGCCCCTGTGAGATAGGGGGGGTGAGGCGCGGCGGTGATCCGCTGCGCCTCACCCGGGATTGAGGGATCTACTGGTTCGTCTTCAAGTAGACGAGATCCATCGTCAAACCGTTCCGCCCGCTCGGTGTTGCAAGTGGGCTGGAGATGCTGGCGTTCCCGATCTTGTCGTAGTAGGCGTAGGTGAACGACCCATTGACGAGGTAGATCAGGCCCAGGTCCTTGCTGGCGAGCAGGATCTGGTACTGCTTGTAGATGTCGAACGCCTTGTTGTTGTCGAGCGTGGAGACGCCCTCGTTCAGGAGCTGGTCGACCTGCTTCTCGACCGGCGCCGGATCCGTCTTCGCGGAGTAGTGCCAGAAGTGGAGCCCGCCGGTGGACCGGTAGACGTTCGCGCCGCCGTTCGGCTCGTCGCCGCCGGTGAGGCCCAAGAGCGTCATCTCTCCACCCGAGGAGAAGAGCTGGTTCACGAGGGTGTTGAAGTCGACCGGCTTGAAGGTGACCTTGAGGCCGATCTTCTGCAGGTCGTTCGAGATGATCAGGCACTCGCCCTCACGAACGGTGTTCCCCGTGTTGGTCGTGAGAGTGATCTCCACAGTCTTGCCGTCCTTGTAATCCCGCCAGCCGTCGCCGTTTTGATCGACGATACCGCTCTTATCGAGCAGCGAGGCGGCCTTCTTTAGATCGAACGGGAAGATCACGGCGTCCTTCTCGGTGACCGGCCCGCCGTAGGAGTCACGGCCGGCGTAGAACGGGGACATGTAGCTCACCGGGCTCCACTGCGGAACCCCCAGGCCGTTGAACAGGTTCTTGATGATCGTCTGCTTGTCGATCGAGTAGGCGATCACCTCGCGGAACGTGATGTTGCGGAACAGCGCCCGCAGGTCGTTGTTCGTCCCGTCTTTCAGGCCGATGTCCTCGTTGATGCCGATCCAGGTGGTCCCGTAGTTCGGCTGGTCCTTGCGCACAAGGACGGTGTAGTGCCTCTGTCCCGCCTGCGGCATGAGGACCGGCACGTCGGTGGCGCGGATGGCGAGGGCATCGAGCTCGCCGTTCTGGAACTTGAGCAGCGAAACGTCTTGGCTCGCAACAACCAGGACCACGTACTTGTCGAAGTAGGGCAGCTGGGTACCGTTCGAGTCGTAGTGGTAGTAGTAGGGGTTTCGGGTGAGGACCACGTTCTGGTCCGGCGTGTAGCTACTCACGATATACGGACCCATCCCCACGAGCTCGGAGGGCTTCGTGTTGAGGCCCCACACGGTGTTGAAGTTGCCGGTGGGAACCTTGGCGTTCAGCTTGTGCACGGTCTGCGCCAGAACATGCTTGGGCAAGATGGCTGCGCCCATCTCTGTGAGGATCGGGCGGAAGACGACCGAGTCGGTGACCTTCACCGTGTAGTCGTCGACCTTGGTGACAACGGGGTAGCTACCGTCGGGCAGCTGCAGCACGTCACGCGTGTCGGTCTTGACATCGGAGTTCAGGTAGAGGTCATTGAACGTGAACACAACATCGTCGGCGGTGAATGGCTGCCCGTCGGACCACATAAGGCCCTGCCGCAGATGGAAGGTGATCGTCAGCCCATCCGTGGAGACGTCCCAACTCTTTGCAAGCTCCGGCTCAAGTGCGCCAGTGATCGGATTGATGTTGGTGAGGCCCTCAAGCATCATGTTCGTGAACTGGGTCGTGCTCGTCTCGTGAGCCGTAACCGGGTTCCACTTCTTCGGATTACTGATCGCCGCCGCGTAGAACGTGCCGCCGCGGGTGCCCGGCTGGAAGTTCGCGTACGGGGTCCCGGCGACGCCGAGGGGGATGATCTTCGCATCGGTGGGCTCTTTCGTGTAGCCCTGTCCCATCACGATGACGAAAGTCGAAAACACGAGCGCCAGGCTCGCCACGATGAGGACGAATTTCTTCATTGACTTACCTCCTTTTCAGGCTTTCGTCTTCTAGGCTCCGAACCGCTCGGCGAGCGCCGTTTCATAGGCGTCGCGGTACGCGGCGGTCTTCGTTCCCATGATCGACAGGAGCGTCGTCTCGAAGTCCTGAGCGGTCTTATCGGACTTGATCAACAGGCTCGCGAGGGCGACACCGCCGGCGACGCGCATCCCTTTGGATGTCCCGTTGAGTGCCAGGTCCTCGAGCTGCGACTGCGTCTTGGGGTCGAACGAGAGGTAGAAGCCCGCGAGCGCCTCTCCCGCGGCATATGCTAGCTCAGCGCTGTCGTTCTTTGCCGCCTGGGCCTCGAGGTCCGACGCCTTGAGCGTGCTGCGCTGCACGAAGTAGTAGGCTTCTGCCGCTGCAAGCCGCATTTCGTGGGTCTTTCCTGTGGTCGCCAGCCCCTTCAGGTAGTCGGTCAGGCTGAAGTCCTTCTTGTCGCTCGTCGTCGTGATGAGATACTCGAGAGCAGGACTGATCGCCGCGGCGCGGATCATCGGATCGTCCGTGCCGGTGAGGATTGCCATCAGTTCGTCCTTCGTCTTGTTGCGATAGATGATGCTGAGTGCATCGCTCGCCGCAGTGCGAAGGCCGATCGTCCGGCCGTTGACCGCCAGCGCTTCCAGATGCGCCTCGGTCATCGTGGTTGCGTAGGTCGCGGCAAGCGCCATGCCAGCCGCCGCGCTGATTTCGGGAACGAACTCGTTCGAGGCGAGCGCCTCGAGTTGAGCGGTCGTGTAGGCAGCCATGCCCGCGAACGAGAACACCGCCACAACACTAATGAGAACTACCAGCGCCCGAAGGCCTGTCACTTTCATACTCGATACCTCCCTTTCACATATCGGCAACGCTACCTCCGGTCTACGGCTCCGTGCGCATCACCTCCAGGGAATAGAGTAATCTAGTGGAGAACGTCTTATTATAAGACAGCGCGTACAGGATGACAACTGTCATCGTGTCCTCAAGTATATCAGCACATCAAAGTAATGGAGCGCGCAGCAAGCTGCATCGGAGCTCATCGATGTTCGGTCATCTGTTGCTCATTCCTCTGCGGTTCCTGTCTCTGAGTCGCGGCACGGGTCCAGTCTTCCGCTGACAGGGTCGGCCGGAGCGGCTTGCTCGTTGTCGCGGACCGGGTAAGATAGCGCTGGGCTGGAGAGGGATTCATGGATGTGCTGGAGGGCTGTCATGAGCAAGACGTGGGAGTGGATCCTCAGTGGGCTGGCTGTCGTGGCAATCGCTTGCCTCATCATCGTGCTGTGGCCGGCAGGTGATCCGCTCGCCGGGGTGGAGTCGGTAGCCGTGACGCCGCCGGATTGGGGCGGAACGCCCCGAGGTGCGGCAGTGCAAGGTCCGTTCTTGCGTGAGCTGGAACTCACTCTCGGCGACAAGAACATCACGATTGTCGCCGATCCGGCGCAGGCGGACGCGGTTCTTGTCGTCAAGCGGGTGGATCTCGGTCGGATCGCGTTTCGAATCGATGAGGGCGGCATCACGGGCCGCGCGACCGCGGCCTGTGTGCTGACCGATCAGCGCACCGGGGAGCGCCACCTCATGGACTTTAGCCTCACCGTGAGAAACGGGGAGGTGCGGGCGCGGCTGGTTCCCCGGCGCTTCTGGGAGGTCTGGAAGTAGGCGCCAGGTGGGGCCGCGGACGAAGCGACAAGAAAGGTAACGTGGATCAGGACACCATTCGACGATTTGACGAGTCGATCCGGGACCTGTTCGTGGAAGCGCTCCGCCTCAGCCGGACCGATCCGGGCCTTGCGCTCTTCCTCCTGCGGACGTTGCGCCGGCAGAAGCGGGCGGTCCAGGTAAGACAGGGATGGGAAAGAGGCGGCTTGCATGTTCCCGCGTTCATGATCCTGAGCGTCACCCACCGTTGCAACCTGCGCTGCGCCGGGTGCTATGCGCGGGCGCAGCCCCGCGCGCAAGGGGGAGAACTCGACGCCGACGGCCTGCGCGGTGTAGTCGAGCAAGCGCAGGCACTCGGCATCTCGGTGATCCTGCTCGCTGGCGGCGAGCCCCTGACCCGTCGTGACTTCCTGAGTATCACGCGAGGTTTCCCGCGCATCGTCTTTCCGCTATTCACCAATGGCCTGCTCCTCGACGAGTCGACCGTCGCCGTGCTCAAACGCCAGCGTCACGTCGTCCCGGTGGTGAGCCTGGAGGCGCGCAGGCAGGAGACCGACGCCCGCCGGGGCGAGGGGGTCCA
>CAZBWD010000101.1:0-6663 GCA_964495585.1 uncultured Thermotogae bacterium | reverse complement strand
TCAGTGGACGAAGCCGGCTACCGCCATCTTCCGTTCACTCAACTACCAGACGGGATACTAGGAGGACGCTGCGTCCCATCAGGACGTTTGCCGCCCTTGACGAACCCTTCCCAGGAGACCCCCTTTATTGATAGTGGACCCGCTTCTGCGTCACCTGGAGCTGGAAGAGGGTGAACAGGAAGATGATCGCAAACAGGATCACGGAGGCCGCCGCGGCGCGGCCGAGGTGCTGCGTCCCGAAGAATCCCTGCCGCATGATGTAGTAGACGAGGGTCTCGGCGCTGCGCAGCGGCCCGGACGTCCCGCTGAACAGGACGTAGATCTCGGTGAACACCTTGAACGAGCCGATCAGCGAGATGACAAACACGAAGAAGATCTGCGGCGTCAACAGCGGAAGGGTCACCTTCCACCACGTCTGGAAACCGGAGGCCCCGTCGATGCGGGCCGCCTCGTGGTACATCTTGTCGATGTTCTGCAGGCCGGCGAGGAGGATGATCGCCTCGTACCCGACGAAGCGCCACACGCTCATGATGATCACGGCAAGCAGGGCGAACCGTTGAT
The DNA here is from genome assembly GCA_964495585.1 of uncultured Thermotogae bacterium. Lineage (GTDB taxonomy): Bacteria > Bipolaricaulota > Bipolaricaulia > UBA7950 > UBA9294 > CAZBWD01. Next base: position 6,102 of record CAZBWD010000101.1, on the reverse strand, counting down.
CCTGCAGCCAGTTGATGGAGTGTGCTCCGAAGAGACCGAAGATGTAGTTGAGAAGGCCGTACTGCCAGTTGTACAGCCACCTCCAGACCATGGAGACCGCGACGAGCGGGGTGATGTAGGCGAGGAAGTAGGCGGTCCGCGCGGCGGTGAGGAACCGCAGCTTCTTGTTGAGGAGGCTCGCGACAAGCAGGGCGAGAAAGAGCGTCACAGGGACGTTGATCCCGACGTAGTAGACCGTGTGCCACAGCGCGCGCCAGAAGTACTTGTCATGGAAGATGTAGCTGTAGTTGCCCCATCCGATGAAGGCCCCCGGTGGCTTGAGCATGTTCCACTTGAACGTGCTCAGGCGAAACGCGGAGAAGAACGGGTAGAAGACGAAGATCCCGAGGATCGCCAGGGCGGGGAGGAGGTAGATGTACGCTTCGACAGTCTCCTTCCAGAAGGACGGGGATCGCCAGGCCTCTGGAATGGCGAAGAGCCGCCTGCGCCTTGCCGGGTTACCGATCAATGAAACCTCTTCTCAAGAAGGAGGGTCGAGGGGGGACGAGCCCCCCCTCGACCGCCGTCCTGCTATTCGAGCAGGGCCTCGAGCTGAGACGCAGCGTCGTCGAGCGCGGCCTTGGGAGTGGTCTGTTGGAGCATGACCTCCTCGAAGACCGTCCCGATGACGTCACGCATGTCGCCGTAATTCGGGTGGAGGATCTGCGAGAAACCATCGAGCATCTGGGACGACATCGCCTGCTGGTAGGGGTGCGTGGCGACCCAGTTCTCCCATTCCTCGGTCTGGTACGCCGACTTGGTGACCGGCTGATACCCACTCTTCTCCGCCCAGAAGACCGTGTTCTCCGGACGCAGGAGGAAGCGGGCTAAGAGCACGGCGGCATCCTTCTGGGCTTGGGTCTGGTTCATGTCGAAGACCGCGAGGTTCGTCCCCTGGATCATCGACTTCTGATTGGCGGGCCCCATCGGGATGCGGGCGACGCCCATTTCAGCACCGACGTTCTGTGCTGCACTGTTGTTGTAGTAGTAGCCCGCCGAGGTGTCGATGAACATGCAGACTTGATCCGCCCCGAACGCGTCGCTCATGTAGCTGCTCGTGATCAGGGAGCAGGGGGCGAGGCTCGCCGCGTACTCCATCGCCTCGAGGCCCTGGGCGTTGTTGATCGTCACTTCGGACCAGTCTTCGCTCAGGATCGACCCGCCGGCCTCCTCGAGGAAGTTCAGGAACTGCTCGGGATTCGCGCTCGGGCGGAACCCGGTGCCGAACCGGTCGATCGTCCCGTCTCCGTCCTTGTCAACCGTCAGGTCCTTCGACATCTGCAGGTACTCCTCCCACGTCGTGGGAGGCGTGAGTACGAGGTCTTTTCGGTAGTAGAGGACCATGATGCTTTTGTTGAAGGGGACGGTGACCAGGACGCCGTTGTAGGTGTTGCTGGGGACCAGCCCGTCGATGATGTCCGCCCGCTCTTCTGTGGTCATCTGCGGGCCAATCGGGTAGAGGATGTCGACCAGCGGCGTCACCCAGTTCTCGTACATCTGAGCGATCGTGGGGGGATTCCCCGCGACGACCGCTGCATTGATCTTCTGTTGCAGGTCCCCGTACCCTCCCTGGTAGATGAGGTCCACCGTGATGTACGGGTACTCGGCCGTGAAGTCGTCGACCAGCTTCTGCAGGTTCGGTTGATGTCCCGAACTCATCGCATGCCAGAACGTGATCGTCACCGGCTCCTGCCCTGCAACGAACAGGCCGAGGACCAGAACGGCCATCAGCCCCAAAATAGCGATTCGCCAACTCTTCATTCTCTGACCTCCTTGTCAGTCATCGAAATCTCACCCTGCGTTCCTACGACACGGCTCGACTTGTGCCATCACCTCCTCGATGGAACTTTCTATCGAATACCTGTGCGCGCCACGCCTTGGATGAACTGCTTCTGCGTAAAGAAGAAGAGGATCAGGACCGGGAGGATGGCGAGCACCGAGGCCGCCATCAGCTGTTCATATGCGGTCCCCACCTCCGAGCTGAACAGCGTGAGCCCGACCGGGACAGTGCGCATCGCCTGGCTGTTCGTCATGATCAACACCCACAGAAACGCGTTCCAGCTCCCGAGGAACTTCAGGAGCGCCACGGTCATGATCGCCGGCTTGGACAGCGGGACCACGATCTGCCACAGGAAACGGATCCTGGAACACCCGTCGATTTTCGCCGCGTCCTGGAGCTCGTCGGGGATGGAGCGGAAGAACTGCCGCAGCAGGAAGAGCCCGAAGACCGAGGCGAGCCACGGGATGATCAGCGCCTGGTACTTGTCGAGCCAACCGAAGCGGTAGAGCGTCGTGTAGTTGGGGATGAGGAGCATCTCCCCAGGGATCATCAGGGTGGCGAGCAGAAGTGCGAACAGGACGTTCTTCCCGAAGAAGCGCATCTTGGCAAAGGCGTAGGCAGCCAGGACCGTGGTGATCACTTCGCCGATCGTCGTGGTGATGGCGACGAAGAAGCTGTTGAAGAAGTATCGGCCGAACGGGGCGATGTTCCAGGCCTTGATGTAGTTCACCCACTGCCAATCCTTGGGGAACCACTGCGGCGGCATGCGCAGGACCTCGTTTCCCGCCTTGAACGAGGTGGTGACCATCCAGAAGAACGGGAAGAGCATGATCACGCTTCCCGCAAGCAAGAGAACATAGAGCGCCACCCGATAACCCCGCTGGCGAATGAGGTATCCGTCGACGAGAGACCTGGAACTCAACTGCCCTCCCCCTGCGCTGGGTTTGCCTATGCGCCCATAGAGTATAGCAAAGTGAGAAGCCGTGAACAACCCTTGTGGATCGGCAAAGAGTGCTCACCCTCGCTGCGCCACACCAATGGACAGTGCGCAAGTGATTTCATCCGCCACGTTGAAGATGGACCGCGGCGCACGGCTGGAGCGTCGCCGGCCTCAAGGGCGCAATGAAATGGGAATTGAGCACACCGACAGGAACTGCTCCCGACCGCGTGTTAGGCGTTTTCGTGGACGAGGTCGAGGAGGCGGCCGAGGACCTTGCCGCCCTCCAGGCGGAGCCCGTTGTGCTCGTATTCGTTCGTGATCCAGGGGCTCGTGCCGCGTACCGCCTCCGCGGTCTTAAGGGAGAACCGGCGATCCACGTACATGTCGTCGTGGTAGATCGCCGCGGCGCAGGGGACCTCGTTGCGTGCGAGGGTCTCCCGGTCGTAGAGGCGGGGCCAATCCGCGCGGGCGGCGAGGATCTCGGCGGCCTCGCGCAGCGGCCGCAGGTCGCGGACCTCCTCGAACATCCAGGGGTAGATCATCTCCCCGGTGAAGTGGACGCGCTCCGGCGCTTCCGTGTCGAACTGGGGAAACTCCGCACGCACCCGCTGCGCCGCCCACCGCGTCGCCTCGCCCTGGGCGTAGAGCGGCTCATGCAGGATCGCGTAGATCGGGTTGGTCTCGAAGGAAAAAGCGTGGTCAAAGTGGCGCAGGAAGACCGAGCTGATCTCTTGTCCATCTCCGGTCCCGACGAACCCTTCCTCGAGGAGGTAGTGAACCCGCTCGAACCCGTCGCTCATACCGAACTGCATCCCCAGCTGCTGGAAGCGGCGCGCCGAGAGCCGGTCCCCGTTCGGCAGGCGGGCCTCGCGGACACCGAGTTCCTCGACGATCCGTGAGGCGAGGGCCTCGTCCTCGGGGTAGCGCTCGTAGTAACGCGTGTTGCGCTCCAAGACCCGCTCGTACGTCGCGCGGTAGACATCGTCGGCCGACCGGTCGATCGGGGGCAGTCCGCCGGTGAACAGCGCCCCGTCCAGCCCTTCCGGCGCGGCTGACAAGTAGTGCAGCGCGCAGAATCCGCCATAGCTTTGGCCGAGGATCGTCCATCGCCTGCCGTCGCCGAGCAGCGTCCGTCTGATCCACTCGGCGTCCTGCACGATCGCATCGGCGCGGAAGTGGGTGAGATACTCAGCCTGTGCCTGTGGATCGCGGAACCGGGCCAGCGTCTGTGCGGTGACCGGTGTGCTGCGTCCCGTCCCCCGTTGATCCAAGAGCAGGACCCGGAACTCCTCGAGCGCACGTTTCAACCAGCCGAACGACCTTGTCGGCCGGGGAGCGGGGAACCCCGGTCCTCCTTGGAGGAAGAGCAGGAAGGGCAGGTCATCGTTCTCCCGTCCCGCTGCGACCACCTCGCGGGCGAAGACGCGGATCGTCTCCCCGCGCGGGACCGCGGGATCGAGCGGGACTTCGAACAGGTGATCGGTGAGTACCAGACCGGGAATACGGTGCGTGACGTCGTTCATCCGTCTCTCCTCCACAAGCGCCCGAGCAGGCGGACGCGCTCGCTATCGAACAGTGTAGTGTGCGTACGCCCTCTGCGGCGAACCACAGCCGCGTGAGGCCGATCAATACTGGTAGTCCTTGCGGATATCGGGCTGAAGACCTCCGAGAGGACCGCCGGGACGTCCCTGGTGCGGGCGCTGTGCTCCACGCCCCCGGGCTTGAGCCGGCACGTCTTCCCAGCGATCGACAGCTCGAGCTCGCCTGTGAGGACGGGCCCCGCCTGCTCGGCGGGGTGGTGATGCGCCGGCAGCACGGCGTGGGCTGCGAGATCCACGATCGCAAGGAGCGTCCGCTCTCCCCAGAAGCTGCGGATCGTACCCCGGGGGCGAGTTCCTTGCGCTCCCGGTACGCCACATCGCAGAACAGGTCCATCCGGACTTCCTTTCGGGATCCCGGCTCGACCATCAGGTGTCTGTCCATCTCCAGGTTCTCCTCTCGCGTCCGAACGACCGTGGACCCCGTGCTTTTCCCCGGCGTGCCTGGACGCGTCCAACGCTCCGGTGCGACCAGCAAACGGTAAGCGGCGGCGCAACGAGGTTGGCGCTCCTGATCTTCAGGATTCTCAGCCTATCCGGCCTGTCCTGACGCCCCGGGACGGTGACCTCGACCCCGGTTTTTGGACACGCGCTCACCGCTCATCCCCACATCGTAGCGCTTCGGGCCACCGTTGTGAACCCCGCCGGATGTAGCGGGGTTCACAGGGCGCCTTTCCGCGGCTATTCTAGGGGTGGACCGCGGGTATGCCGCGGCGAAGATCGGTACGACTCGTACCCAGAGGAGGGCGGCATGAAGGCGGGGGCCTACCTGGTGGGGTGTCTGGTCGTGTGGGCTCTGGTTGGCTGCTGGGCCGTAGGCGTTGCGGCGGGAGAGGACGAGGGGCGCATCGTGTGGGCTTCCACGCGTGCGGGAGACGGCCGGCTCAACCTGTGGTCGGTCCGCCCTGACGGCACCGGACCGGTCCAAGTGACGAGGGGATTTGGGCAGGCATTGTTTCCGTCCATCTCCCCGGATGGCACAAGGATCGCGTTCTCATCCATGGATACGGGTGCATGGCGCATCTACCTGATCGATATGGGCGGCACAAACCTCAGGCGGTTCACAGATTTCAGTAGTGCGGTGCCGGACTGGTCGCCTGACGGACTGCGTCTGATCTTCAACTCAGACCACGATGACGAGCCCAAGGATACGCCCGATCTGTGGGGGATGGCGCTCGACGGGACCGGGCTTGTCGAGTACGTGGATCGACCGCCGAGCGCGGACTTCAACGGCCGGTGGTCTCCGACAGGGGATCGGATCCTCTTCGTCTCGGACCGGGATGGGAACTACAACCTGTACGTGGTGGGCGTCGACGGCTCCGGCCTCGTCCGGCTCACCTCCTACAGCGGCGCCGATTTCAACCCGCGCTGGTCTCCGGATGGGAGCCGGATCGCTTTCGTCTCCGACCGGCGAGGGAATCCCGATATCTACGTGATGGACGCCGATGGGTCGAACGTCGTGCGGCTGACCGATCACCCAGGGCTGGAGCGGGCGCTGGCCTGGTCGCCGTCCGGGGACCGTATCGTCTTCGAGTCCGACCGCGCCGGGCACCTCGACCTGTGGATCATGAACGCGGACGGCTCCGATCCGACGGCGCTGACGGACGACGAGGCGGTCGACCTGCAGCCGGACTGGCGGTGAGGTCCGCCCGTGCCCGGTGCGAGACTCAAGTCAGGTCGCGGGTCGCGGCCAGAGGCCGCCGAGTGAGGTCTCCTTGTACCGGCTCGACATATCAAGCCCGATC
>CAZBWD010000100.1:0-6686 GCA_964495585.1 uncultured Thermotogae bacterium | reverse complement strand
GAAGACTGATCTTAAGAAGAACGTAGCATCCAAGGAGACGATCCACGGTCGGTACAAGGATCTAGCGCTAGTGGAGTGGGCATTCCGCACGAGCAAGACGGTCGACCTGGAGGTGCGGCCGGTGCATGTGCGGACCGAGTCCCACACGCGGGGGCATGTGTTCGTGGTGATGCTCTCTTACCTAATCGTCGCTGAGTTAGCCCGTTGTTGGCATGGTCTGAACGTGACAGTCAACGAGGGTATCGCGCAGCTTGATACCATCTGTGCCGCACGCCTTCTGATCAAACGGGAGGTCCGCTGTAACCAGATCCCACAGCCACGCGCATTCCTCCAGCAGCTACTCAAAGCCGCGCAGGTTACCCTTCCCGAGGTCCTCCCCAGCACAGGAGTAAGTGTGACCACTAAGAAGAAGCTCTCCTCGCAGCGCAAGAAACGGTAACCCATGCGCGGTTCCAGCTATATATCCCTGCCGCAACTCAGGAGAACATCCGCTGTAACGCCGCTGTAGTCGCCGAGCGTTCCGAGCAACGGATCGACTGTGATAATGCTTGTTCCCCCCGCATACCCGCCCTGGACGACGCAGTACGTAACGGTGGGAGAGCTAGAGTCGTTATAGATCTCCGGCCCAGCAGAAGAGGCCGTGTCTCCCCACAGGATCGTATTGCGCACCGTGGGTGATGAACTGGAGAGGTTAGATATCCCGCCGCCGGAGCCGTTGGTCGCGCTGTTGCCAGTGAAGGTGCAGTTCGTCACTGTCGGCGAAGAGGCTACGTTGTCCATCCCGCCGCCGCTGTTCGCGCTGTTCCCGGTAAACGTACAGTTCGTCACCGTGGGGGAGGAATCGTAGTTGTACATCCCGCCGCCGATCCAGGCGCTGTTTCCGTTGAACGTGCAGTCCTCCACAGTGAGGGAGGAACCGATGCTGTACATCGCCCCGCCGAGGTTCTTTGCCGACGTGTTGCCGGTGAACGTGCAGTTCGTGACCGTGGCCGAGGAGCCGGTCGCGTTGCGCATCCCACCGCCGAAATCTCCGTAATGATTGTTGTGGAGCGTGCAGTCTTCCAGGGTGAAATTGACGGCCGCGTTGTAGATTCCAGTTATTGCATTCTCGATTGTGACCCCAGAGATGGTCACCCCCGAAGCGGACGCGTCAATCGTGAACACGCTTAGCCCGTACCCCTGTCCGTCAATTGTCAGGCTACCAGTTCCCGGGCCGGTGATCGTGATCGAGGCGGTCTGGATCTCGAGCGTACTCCCAAGGAGGATCGTGCCGGTTGCCGCGATGTTGATCGTGTCGCCGGACGCGGCGTGTGCGATCGCCCAGCGGAGCGACCCAGTTTGGGTGATGCTGTCGCTGGTATTCGTTACGGTGTAGGTTGCGCCCCAGGCGAGCGGGACGGCGAGCAACAGGAGCGCCACCACGATCCCCACCCCGAGAAACCCTCTCGTCTTCCCTTTCCCGGCGCGCAGCCTGAAGCGGAAGACACCGCAACCGCTATGCGGTCTGCTGCTCATTCCCCTTGCCTCCTCCCTGTGCACCCAGCGGGCCGCGAACCCATCCGCGGCGGTGGGCCAAACGAAATGGCGCCACGAGGTCACTCCCCCCGGCGCCACCCACGCAAGAACTGTTCCTCGCGTTCACATCTCCCGTCTAATAACCTTAGGTTAGAAGCGAATAAACCCCAGCATACAACGACTCAGAGCGGGAATCAAGCTTCTCTCGGTGTGGCGCGCGGCAGGAAGGCGCGATCGGTCAGTGCTATCCGGGAGCGGCTGCGGTTCAAAATCCGTCTAGGACGGCGTAAAAGCCTTTTTTCTAGGGCATTTCCTCGAGTGGTAACGTTGCCCAGCTCTTCGGCGCGTGCCAGGCCGCAGAGACGAAAAGCGTGTACCCTGTCCTTAAGAGGCCTTGGCAGACTTCCCAGGCCGTTTGGTTGCCTCCTGGGGATCTTGCCCTGGTGACCCTCCTTTTCCTCCCTGCCCTTTCAACCTCCCACCTGTAAACAGTATTCAGGAACTGGTTAGACCAGACCGAGGCTCCTTCTCCTCTCGTGGGAACGACGGAGACCGCACGATATTGCTGTCCATCACCCCTCGACGGCTGGGAGGCGCGGCGGGCACCTGCCACGGAACGTTTGGCCGATCGTCAAGGGACAGGGCGGCTTCGTTGAATCGTTTGCCTTCCAGTAGCTTTGGATGAGAGGCGCGCTCGGGGACCCGTGGCGGTCCGGTGGGCGCTTGGTGGGTTTCCGGGGCTTGGTCTGACGTGAGTCCGTGCAAGGAGGGTTCTTCCTAGGAGCTGATTGGATGGGGCTTGAGCTATCCGCCTTGTTGAGGGTGCTGGTCGCCGCTCTCGTGTCCGGCGTCATCGGCCTCGAACGGGAGTTTCACGGTCGACCGGCCGGACTGCGCACGCATCTCCTTGTGGGAACCGGGGCGGCGTTCGCTGTGGTGGCGATCGAGGTTGCTACCTCCCTTTTGACCGCCAACGCGACGTTCAGTGAAGCGTTGCGGATGGACCCCGCGCGCATGGCGGCGGGGGTGATCACGGGGATCGGCTTCCTTGGCGCGGGAACGATCATCCGTACGGGTGACTGGGTGCGTGGACTGACGACGGCTGCTTCGATCTGGTTCGTCGCGGCGCTGGGGATCGCCGCGGGAATGGGGTTGCCGGTCCTGGCGGGTGGCGGCGCGCTGATCGGGCTCTTCGTTCTCTCCTTCATCAACGTGCTCGAGGACCGTATTCCGAGCACCGCCTACCGCACGATCGTCCTGAGCGTCGTTCCCGACCGCCGCGAAGCGATCCATGCCGAGGTTCGGCAACGGTGTAAGCGACAGCACATTCACTCCCGCCTGAAGAGCTGGGAGTTCGATCAGGAGAGTGATGCGGCAACGATGAGCCTGCAGGTGAGCTACTGGCGAGCGGTCGATCTGATCGGATTTGCCGAGTCGCTCGCGGATATCGACGGTGTGAGTGCGGTCAAGCTCGGTTCCTCGGTGTGACGTCGCGCTCCTGGTGTTGCCTGCGGCTGAGGCCGGACAGTTACGGGGTGCGTCGTAATGCCTGCCCCGACCCGAAGGCGCTCCTAGGATGTGGAAGTGAACGAGAAGCCAAAATCTCCTGCTTTAGATTTGTAGTCTGTGCATAAATGCGTACAATTGTTTATCTTGGGCTGGAGGATTTATGATACATGCCCCCGCGGGCAAGGTGAACTGGCCTGCGACGTCGTCCTCTCAGACTGACCGTCGACACGGCCCATACAGCCCGGCGCCGGATCGTCTTTCTGCCGCGGTGCTTCCGGACCGGTCAGGGCTCTGTCACCTGCTTCGCGACGGTCCCGTCGTCTACAGCCACAAGCCGGATGCTCCCTTCACGGTTGCGTACGTCAGTGAGAGCGCACGACGGCGCACGGGGTACGGTCCGGAGCGTTTTGTCGAACAGGTCGGACTCTGGGTCGAGCACCTGCACCCGACGACGGGCCGCGGGTGTTCGAAGTGCTGTATAGCCTCTCCGGTCCTGGCCTTTACTGGCATGAGTACCGGTTCCTCCACGCCGATGGGCGGTACCGATGCTGCACGACGAATTCAGCCTGGTCGAGGGCAAGGACGGGGAGCCACCGGAGATCATTGGCTATTGGCTCGACATCACGTCGCGACGGGCTGCGCAGCAGGCCCTGGAAGCACGAGAGAGGTTGCTGCGAAACGTGATCGACACAAGCCCGAACGTGGTCTTCGTTGTCGATCTTGAAGAGCGCATCCTCCTTGCCAACCAGGCGCTTGCCGCGTTCTACGGTCTTCCCGTCTCCGAGATCGAGGGCCGTCGATAGGTCGATCTCCATGAGCGGCTGGGGATGTCGACCGATGATCTGCGGCAGTGGTGTGCCGATGACCTGAGCGTGATCCGGGACGGCCGCCTCGCCGAGGCGGTCCGCTTTATTCATGATCGCAGTGGAAACAGCCGTTGGCGGCGGGCGACGCGATCATCGGGGAGACCCTCGCCGGGGTCACACGAGCTGGGATGCTGCGGCAACGAGGCTTTACGGCTACTCTGAGGATGAGGGGATGGGCCGGCCGGTCTCGATCCTCGTGCCGCCGGGTCGTGACGACGGGGTGCCGGGGATCCTCGCGCGGATCCGTAACAGTGAGCCGGTCAAGCACCTGGAGACGGTCCGAAGACGCAAGGACGGCTTCCTCCTCGACATCTCCCTGAGCCTCTCTTCGATAAGGCCAAGGACGGGCGTGAGGTCCCCGTCGAGGTGAACTGCGATCTGATCTTTGGGAGCTGGTGAAGCGGGCCATGGAGGGAAGCATCCAGGTTGTGGGCTTGTGGAGTCCCGTGATCCGTACACCGCCGGACATCAGCGCCGCGTGACGCAGCTTGCCCGCGCGATCGCACACACGATGGGTCTGTCTCAGGAGCGGGTGAACGCGCGGCGGCTTGCCGACCTGGTTCACGACATCGGCAAGATCGCCGTCCCGGCGGAGATCCTCACCCCCCGGGATCCCTCTCCCAGGTGGAGTAGCAACCTGAAGACCCACCCCCGCGTGGCCTGCAGGGCGACGGCATCCTCCTTGAGGCGCGGATCCTGGCGGTGGCAGACACCGTGGAGGCAATCGCCTCGCACCGCCCGTACCGGGAGGCGTTGGGCCTGAGTGTCTCTTGCGAAGCGGAAGCTTCAGGTTCGACACCGATGCCTGAGCCGGCCCTACGGACCCGCTTCATCCCTTGCGGAGAGCCGGGTGGACGTCTCCCAGTGGGATCCTGGAGCGGATCGCTTGTGTGTGGCCGCAGCCGTCGCAACTTGGTGAACAGCGCCCGGACTCCGGCCCGCAGGCGAGCCTGGGGCGTCCCACGTTTTCCGTTCCGTCCTGCAATGGCCGCTCGCGCGAGCCGTTCCCGCGCCCCGAGATCCAGTAGTTCCTTGTGTCGTGCTTTCGTCAGTGTCCACGTGTCGAACTATGTCTGCATGGTGACCTCCTCTGCGGTACGAGAGCCCCAGAAGCCCACCGGGTCACGTGCGTCACCGCGAAGGGGATGGCCTTCTCCCGTCTTGACGTCGAGCGCTTAACCCGCTATATTAATTTTGCAAGTTAAGTATGCGGCGGGTTGCCTAACTTGTCAAGAGGAGTTTGATGGTTAAGAAGAAGGGGGACCGCCGATGGAAAATGAGAAGCAGTCCGGGAAGCACCGAAAGCTTCTGGAAGGGAAACTCGCCCTGGACTTTGCGAACACCGTGGACTGGCACGCGAGCGATCACCCGCAGGAGACACTCTGCTCCTACGGGGACCTTCTGACGTGGGGCCGGAAGGCCGGGATCGTCTCCTCCAATGAGGCAACGGCCCTGCGTCAGGAGGCGGGCCGTCAGCCCGAGCGTGCGTCAGCGGTCCTCAAGGAGGCATACGAGCTGCGGGAGGTGGTCTACCGTGTCTTTGCGGCGGTTGCCAGGGGCGCTCCGCCGCGCAGGACAGATATGACCGCGCTCAACGCGGCGCTTCGCCGAGCGCTGCTCCACCTCGTGCTCGTACCCGGTGCAGCGGGGTTCTTGTGGGACTGGCACGGCGAGGGGGGCGAGCTTGATCGGGTGCTCTGGCCGGTCGTGCGGTCGGCCGCGGAGCTCCTGACCTCGGAAGAGCTTGATCGTGTGAGGCAGTGCGCGGACGCAGACTGCGGCTGGTTGTTCCTGGATATGAGCAAGAACCGCAGCCGCCGCTGGTGCGAGATGAGAAGCTGCGGCAATCGCGCCAAGGCGCGGCGCTACTACGCACGTCATCGGGCCACGAAACAGTAATCCGCCTGTTCGGGTAACGTGGGGCGGCCTGGACATCCGGACGCTGTGATATCTTCTTGGTTTGGCGCGCAGCAACTGGACTTGACCATCGCCCGCGGGCTCGACTAGGGTGTGCATTCAAAAGGGGTATGGGCGTTGTGGCGGACGGTACAGGCCGCCTCGATGGCGATGAGACGGTTTAACATCCGTTCGAGGATCGGGGAGGTCGCGAGCCAGGCTGCGCTCCTCGTGATGCTGGCCACGGTCCTGGCATCGCTCTCCTGGATCTCCTCGGGGAAGGCTGGCGGTCAGGCGGATGACCTGAAGGCGGCTGCGCTCGGGTTCATGATCCTGCGGCTCGAGGCGGCGACCGAGGCGTCCACCGCGCTGGTGCAGGCTCAGACCTATCTCACGCAGGCCGGGATGTATTATGCGTGGGCCGATTCGGAAACCCAAGAGGAGTCCAAGGCTTACCTGAACGGACTCGGCGATCAGTCGATGGAGATGTCGACCTTCCACACCACCACGGCCCAGGAGGCCGGCAAGCGGGCGGACCTCTACTTCGAGAAGTACGACCAGGCGCTCGCCGCATCGAGCCGGTTCGGCAGGACCGCGGACCTGCGTTCCACCGCCGCCCTTCTGCTCAACGTCTCGGCAGGGGTAGCCTCGGGGATGGTGCTGTTCAAGAAGCGGTTCCTGTTTGTCGTCTTCGCTCCGGTCTTCTTCCTTGGCGCCTCGCTCCTCGTCGTTTCCCTGTTTTAGGAGGCTTTTCCCCTCTTCCCGGCGCAATCGCCGGGATGAACGCTGAGATTGACGCCGTGACGGGCCCTGGCTGCCGAGGCCGGTGGGTCGAGGGGGAGGAAGGTTCCCAGAACGCCGCCTGGCAAGCCCCTGCACGCTCGCAGCCCAGTGTGGGAG
>CAZBWD010000099.1:0-6737 GCA_964495585.1 uncultured Thermotogae bacterium | reverse complement strand
TCCTTAGCTGAGGCAACGATCCCGTTTCGAGTACTTTTTTGGTGAGGCAATGCGCAGCCTTGTTCGAAGGGCCGAGGAACGGTAGAGTGTCAGGAATGGCAAGGGTATCGGTGGTTATCCCTGCGCGGAACGAAATGCAGCGACTCCCCCGTTGCGTTGCCGCGCTCAGGCGCCAGACGCTCCAGGGCTTCGAGCTGATCGTCGTCGATTCCGCCTCGATCGATGGGACCGCGAAGCTCGCGCAGCGGCTGGGCGCGCGGGTGGTCCGGGTGACGCAGCCGGGGGTGGCCCGCGCTCGCCAGGCCGGGTTCGATGCGGCGACCGGGGAGGTCATCGTCTCCACCGACGCAGATGCGATTCCCTCTCCGGATTGGCTCGAGCGGCTCGTCGCTCCGTTTGATGCCCCGGAGGTAGTCGGGGTCTACGGGACCTTGAACTTCACCGGCGACGGTCTCTTCCCCCACTTCAGCCACGCGTTCTTCTCCGGGTTTCAGGCGCTGAACTTCGAGCTGGGGCGGCCGCTGTTCTGCGGGCCGAACTTCGCGGTCCGTGCGGCCGCGTTCCACGCGGCGGGCGGGTTCGCCACACAGCGCGGTTTCCCACGTGAGGCCGAGGATGTCCGCCTGGCGATGAAGCTCCGGGACGCCGGGAGGATCGTCTTCCTGCGGGACCTCCCGATGACGGTCTCCTCGCGGAGCCTGCGGGGCGTGCGCGCCCTCCTCTACACCGCGCACCACACCGGCGTCTACTTCAGGGTCTGTTGGCTGGGCCGGGCGCAGTCCTGAGCCCGCCGGCCGCGCACGCGCCGCTACCCCGTTGTGCCTTCGTCCCGAGCCTTTCGCCCTTCGCGGTGCGCCTCCTTGGTGAAGACGATCGACAGGATGGCGACCGCCGCGTAGATCGCGGCGATGAGGATCAGGCTCGAGCGGGCATGGATGTAGAGGTACGCGGCGAGGACGCCGAGGGCGACCAGGCAAAAGAGCGCTCCGATCCCGGAGACGATCCATGAACTTGCGGTCTTGAGATGCAGGCGGGCGTTGGCGAGGTTCACGAGGAAGAAGATCGTCAGGAACACCATGCTCGACGCGGAGGCGATGTTGGTGAGGCTGCCGGCGTTCACGAAGAGCACGGTCACCCCGCCGAGGAAGACGAGGCTGACCCACGGGACGTCCTTCGTCCTCTCCCGCAGGGAGAACATCCGCGGCAGGGCGCGGTCGGTAGCCATGACCGCGCCCAACCGCGCCGTCCCGAACAGGGTGGCGTTGATCGCCGAGGCGGTGGAGAGAAGCGCCGCGATCCCGATCAAGACGAACCCCGCCCGGCCGAGGAACGGCCGTGCCGCGACAGCCAGGGCGTAGTCCTTGCTCCCGACGAGCTGGGCGACCGGCAGGTTCCCCACCGCGACGAGCGCCACCAGGACGTAGAGGACGGACACGACGCCGATCGCAATGTAGATCGCGCGGGGCAGCGTCCGCTCCGGGTCCTTCATCTCCTTCACCGAGTTGGGAATGAGCTCGAACCCCTCGTAGGCGACGAAGATCAGCGCGGCGCCCATCAGCGTCCCTGAGATCCCGGTGTCGAACACCGGCAGGAGGTTCCCCTTCTGGATGAAGAACAGGCCGGCGACCGTGAACAGGACGAGGATCGTGAGCTTCACCGCCACGATCAGGTCCTCGGACACGCCCGCCTCCTTCGCCCCGGCGAGGTTCACCCCCACGAACGCGAGGATCACGAGCGAGGAGAACAGGTGCTGCAAAAACGGGGAATGGCTCGCAAAGAGCGACGCCCCGTAGGCGCCGAACGCGAACGCGTAGAGCGACAGGGTCGCCACATACCCGGCGAGCAGGAGGAATCCACCGAACGTCGGAAGGAGATTCCCGCGGAACGCCTTCTCGAGGTAGGTGAAGCTTCCTCCCTCCGACTCGTAGGAGACGCCGAGCCGGGCGTAGGAGTAGCCGGTCACCGCGGCGAGAATCCCACCGACAAGGAACGCCAGGTAGCTCGAGTGGCCGGCCATCTCGACCGACAGGCCGAGGACGGAGAAGATCCCTCCGCCGATCATCCCGCCGATCCCCATCGCCATGGCCTCGCGCAGCCCGATTGCCCTTGCCATGAATCTGTCCTCCTTCGCCTCGGCCGAAGGCCGGCAGCTGCTGCTTCACGGAACCGAGCGGCCGGTTCGGGGCGTTCCGCTGCTCCGAGAGATCAGGAGTGCAGGGAGTGCAGCCTGATGATGAACTGGTGCAGCGAGCGCTGGATCCGGGTGAGGAACCCCTTGTGGCGCTTCCCGCCGAGCCCGAGGTGGTTGTACACGTCCAGTTTGACCGCGTCCTCGATGAAGATCCAGATCAGGCAGTACGCCCAGACATAGCCGACGTAGGTCCACGGGATCTTCGTCACGAACAGCCCGAACCCGACGATCACCGCCGCCAACGCCTGCGTCCCGAGGATGGCGACGAGAAGCACCGGCGCTGGATAGGGTTTGGTGAAGAACGGGCGCCTCGTGCGCGCCACGAACAGGGTCAGGTGACCGGCCACCGCGAGCTTGAGGTAGATCAGCGACTGGAGCGCCGATCCGGACAGGCCGAATAGCTTCATCGCGATGAGCATGAGGCCGAACGTCTCCACGACGCCGATCAGGCCGAGTGTCGTCGACACGGTCAACACCCGCCGCAGGTTCCAGCGGACCGGCTTGGGATCGAGCCACGTGTTGTCGTAGGCGATGAACATGATCGGCAGGTCGTTCAAGACGGCGAGCAGGATGATCAAGACGGCGGTCAACGGGTAGAAGTTGAAGGCGATCATCGTCAGGGTGACGAAGAACAGGATCCGGATCGTCTCGGTGATCCGGTAGATCACGTAGCTGTTCATCCGCTCGAAGATCCGCCGCGCCTCCTCGATGGCGCGGACGATCGTCGACAGCCCGGGCAGGGTGAGGACGAGGGCGGCCGCCGATCGGGCCGCGTTCGTCGCCCCGGACACGGCGATCCCGACCTCCGCCTGTTTCAACGCCGGGGCGTCGTTGACGCCGTCGCCGGTCATCGCCACCAGGTGCCCCCGCCGCTGCAGGGCCTTGACGATCCCGTACTTGTGCTCGGGGAACACCTGCGCGAAGCCCTCGGCCTTCTCGATCGCGTCGACCGTCTTGCTGCTCAGGTCCTCGGGGTCCTCTCCTTCCTTGAAGACCTCATCCGCGGCGAGCATGTTCGTCCCCAGGCCGAGTTTCTGGCCGATCTCGCGGGCGATCGCGGCATTGTCGCCGGTCACCATCCTTACGTGAACTCCGTGTTCCTCGGCCTGCTTGATCACCTCGGCCGAGTCCTCACGTGGCGGGTCGAAGAGCGGGAGGATCCCGAGCAGCATCCACGGCGCGCCCTGCCCCTGCGCCTGGGCCACACCCAGGGTGCGGTAGCCCTTGGACGCCAGCTCATCGACGAGCGTGTTCGCCTTCTCCTTGGCCTCGTCATCGATTTCGCACATCCCGATGATGACCTGCGGGGCGCCCTTCGTGACCTGGAATGTCCCCTCGCTGTTCTTCACCGTGGCTTGCGTGCGCTTGTGCACGGGATCGAACGGGACGAAGTCCACCTGCTGGTACCCCTTGAGTCTGTCCTTCTCCTGGACCGCCCCGATGATCGCCTGGTCGATCGGGTCGGGGTTGTCTCCGTTCGATGCCAGGGCGGCGGCGAAGATCACCCCCTGCGCGTCCCGGTCGCTGAAGCTTTCCACCTCGCCGAGGGTCAGCTTGTTTTGGGTGAGCGTTCCGGTCTTGTCGCTGCACAGGATATCGGCCCCGGCCATCTCCTCGATCGCCTGCAGGCGAGAGACGATCGCCTTCTCCTTGGACAGGGCGAGCGCGCCTAGGGCCATCGTCACCGAGATGACAGCGGGCAGAGCGACCGGGATCGAGGCAACGACCAGGATCAGCACGAACTGGAAGATTGACAACGGCGAATCGCCTCGGAACAGCTGGACGATGACCAGCATCGCCGCCAGGCCGAGGCTGATGTAGATCAGGTAGTCAGCGATGTGGAGGACGGCGCGCTGCAGGTGCGAGACCGCGCCGGCCTTCTGGACGAGTTTTGCTGTGCGCCCGAACTTGGTGTGCATCCCGGTCCCGATGACCAGCGCGTTCATCTCCCCCTGACGGGCGATGGAACTCGAGTAGGCGACGTCCCCGGACTGCTTGTCCACCGGCAGGGACTCCCCGGTGAGGGCGGACTCGTCGGCGCTCAGGTACTTCCCATCGACGAGCTTCACGTCCGCCGGGATGATGTCTCCCTGGACGATCCGAACGTAGTCGCCGGGCACGAGGGTGCTTGCCGGGACCTCTTCCCACGCTCCGTCCCGCATCGCGCGGGCGTTTAGGGCGAGGGCTCCCTTGAGCGCTTCGAGAGCGCTCGACGCCTTGAACCCCTGCCAGAAGCCGATCACCGCGTTGAACACGAGCAGGAACGCGATGATGTAGAGGTCATCCCAGTGAGCGAGCACAGCCGACAGCGCGGCGGCGATCTCGATCATCCACGGGATCGGTCCCCAGAAATAACTCAGGAACTTGAGGATCTGGTTCTGCTTCTTCTCCTCGATCGCGTTCGGGCCGTAGGTGGACAGCCGCGAGGCGGCCTCCTCACTGGTCAGGCCCTGCTTCGTGCTGTTGAGCGTCGCGAAGAGTTCATCAGGGATCGACTTCCTTGCGGTAGCGTCATCAATAAAACGAGGTTCTTGCGCGGGCATTGAGCTTCCTCCTTAGCGCCTGGCCGTCCTCAGTAAATAAGCAGGTCTCCCTCCGTCCTTTGTGAGGTCACGGCCTTCGTGTCCTGTCGTTTATCACGGGATACTAGCGCTCCACTCGCGGGCCTGCAACCCCCCCGGAGCGGAGGACGTGCAGGACGCCTCCCACGCGCGCAGGAGGCCGGAAAGTAGGAACAGGCCGGAGCTCGCTCCCAGCGAGGCGACCCGGGCGATCGCCCGATCAAGCGCCGCTTCGGAGCCGGTCGGGTCGCGCAGCGCCGCGATCAGGCCGCAGAGGGGCTCGGGGGCTTGGCGAAGGAGGATCGCCTCGATCATCTGTGCGGGCGGAAGCGCGGTGCGGTCCCGCACGGTCGCCTGAAGACGCGGCCGCAGCGCGGTGAGGGTCTCCCGTGCCCGGGGCGAGACCCGCTCGAACAGGGTGAGACCGGCAAGCAGGCCGACCAGGAGGTCGTCCCCGGACGGGGTCGAGCCACCGCCCAGTCCCACGAGTTCGAGCAGATCACCGGGATCCCCACTCCGTTGCCACGAATCCGCCACGGCGGCGATCTGTGTGCCGAACGGCTCGCGCGTGCCGTGATCCCGCCTGCGTTGGAGAAAGGCCGAGAGGCGCGGGGCGCGGCCGTGAACCGTGCCGACCTCCTCGTCGCGCAGCGGTCCGAGGCCGAGCGGCTCGGGCCGCGCAATCCGCAGGTCGACGAGGACCGGTCCGATCCGGAGCCCCTGGACATCGACGTCGACTGGGATCCCGATCGGCGCGGCCGGCGGCGGTCCGTCGACCTCCACCGCGAACGGATGAAGCGGGACCGCCCGGGTCTGCACCGGGACGAACGCCGCGGGGTCGCGGAAGAGCAGGTTGATCCCCCCGGAGAAGCGACCGGCCACAACCCCGTCGTGCAGCGGACCGTGGAGGACCGCTCGGGAGAGCGCGCCGATCCGTCCGGCGTGAAGGAGCTGCCGCGGCGCGGGCACCGGCGATTAGGGCTGCCCGGCCTTCCGCGCCTGCTCGTGGAGTCCGGGGTTGCGGGCGCCGGCGACGTCGCCGAACTTCGTCAGCACGCAGCCGGCCTTCGTCTTCATCAGCTGCTCGTAGCGGTCATCATCGACCATCGCCACGACCCGGCTGATCGAGCTCTCCCCGTCCACGAACCGCCACGGGAAGCACCCGATCATCACGCGCTGGTTCAACAGGAGATCGATGTCCCCGCCGACGCACTCCGCGTGGATGATCCCGTGGTTGAAGAGATCGAGGTGCATCAGCTGGTACTTCGAGGGGTCGAACCGCTCGGCGAGCGGCACGCCGTACTTCTCCCGGAAGTGGGCGTCGGCCTCCGCGGCCTGGCGGGGCATCCAGTCGCGGATGATCGTGTTCATCGGGTGGTCCGCGCTCCCGCAGTCGACCCCGATCCAGCGGAGCTTCTTGTTCAAGCACCAGCGGGCGAACTCCCGGTCGGGGCCGGGGTGCTTGACCATGTAGGTGATCTCCTGCGCGGTCGGCTGGTCCCACCCGTAGTGGTGATAGCCGGTGTGGAGGATGAGGATGTCTCCCTCGCGGACCTCGACGCGCTCCTCGACCATCTCCGAGGTGTAGATGTCGTAGTCCCCGCACGCGTCCGAGAGGTCGACGACGACTCCCTCATGGACGAGGAAATCGAAGTCGAGCGATGCGATGTCCTTGCCCGGTGTGTAGAAGTGGATCTCCCCGTCGAGGTGGGTCCCGACGTGGTTGGAGTGGGTGAGCAGTTGCCCGTTCGCCCCGTTCGGGGCGAGCCGCTTGAAGTACTTCACCTGCAGCGGCTCGTAGGTCGGCCACGGCGGTGTGGCGATGGAAAGCGGCATCGTCAGATCGATCAGCTTCATGGGTCCTCCTTTGTGTTTATTCCAGGATCTCCCGGGCGAGCGCCCCCGCGGCCGCCCGGAAGCAGGCGATCGGCGGGGTGACCCGGCCCGCCCCCCCCCACCCCCCCCCCGAGTCCGTGTGGGCGCTC
>CAZBWD010000098.1:0-6818 GCA_964495585.1 uncultured Thermotogae bacterium | reverse complement strand
CCGACGGGTCCATGTGCCCGCGCATCTTGTCCGCCGCCTGCCAGAGGGTCTGCTCGAAACCGAGCGTCGCGCCGTTCTTACCGTTCCTCGCCATTGCCCTCCAATCGCATGGGCCGGAGCAGCGCAGGGAAGGCTTCGGGTTACTCCCCACTCTCCAACCCAATTGACGTGAGTCTAACGTAACCCATGCGTCAGGCCAAGCGCGGGGGAGTGCCAACCGAGACCATCGGCACAGAACGGAACGATGGAATAGGCGAGCTCATTCCCAGGCTTTATCCGCATTCTCGCGGCCGCTCAAGTTGACATCGCCGATTCTGCCTTAGCAGAAGCGCTTTCCGTTCGGGATCGTCAGCGTCGGGTTCGAGTTGGGAGCCTGCCGCCGACCAGCGCACCTGCGCTGTAGGGCGACCGTCTACTGGCGCAGGCCGGGCAATCGCACTCTACCCCACTATTGGGGCCCACATGGGCAAGTCCGTGAAGGACCCCATCCTTGCAGTCGAAGTGGCCCAGTATCGGCTTGATCAAAGAGGATCTCGCCGCTTATAGAGAAGGAACACGCTGTGCGCCACATAGTCGGCTGCTTGCAGCATCCGAGTTTCGCGCATTTCTGCAAGGTACGGGATGTCGCAGAGATTCCTGATGATGCCCCATTGCGTGCCCAACGAGCGGAACTCCTTGACCCATGTCTTCGATCTCTGATCATACTTGCCTTTGGAAAAGACGAGCAACCCCCGCTGCTTGTCCTTATGCTCATGGGCGCGGCGCATTAGGAAGACATCGAACCGTTTGCAGACGTCCTCGGTGGCAAGACGAACTGCCTGCTCGCCATGGTAATTGGCGTCCTTCCTGACAGCCGTGGCGAAGAGCGCGATGCCAGGCGTCCGAACGCTCGTCAGTGCGGCACTGATCCCATCCAGTACGTCGTCACGGACATCTTCCGTGACTCGCCGCCAGAATCCCGTCCCTGAGCGTATCTTGCTTGCGTGGAAGGGAACTGGTTGTTCGTCTGGGAAGTGCTGCTCTTGGATCTTCTCGAGCCGCTTGTGAAGATAGAACGTCTGTCTCTCGAAGATTGCGCAACCGCCAAGCACGAAGAACTTGTCGCTGGCATCGTCAGGATTCCCAGAATCATCTAGGTAGAGCAAGTACATGAGGGGATTCTATCACGAGAGACATCCACTAGACAAGAAAAAGGCGACTGCCGGCCGAAGCCTATGGGCTCCAGAAAGGGTGCCCCTCAGTCGCAAAAGCTATTTTAGCCCACCTTACAACCGACGTCAAGTGCTGGTGTCACAGATATTGCGGGAGTCAGTCCTGTTCCGTTTCAATGAGAAGACTGAAACGCGTTCAGAACTGCTAATGCTACTCGTCGCTCGTGTCGGTCTTGGTGGTGGAGGTGCTCATCGGCTCCTTGTCGTCCTTGGGCTTGGTGCCGGAGCCGTTGCCTTTGCGACCGTGGTCGGTCTTGTAGTAGCCGCTTCCCTTGAACTGCACGGAGACGCGCGGTAGGAGCCGGTGGGTGTCCTTGCTGCCGCAGTTCGGACAGATCACCATACCTTCTTTTTCCTCCAGGTCGAGGACCCGGAATCGATACCCGCAGGCTTCGCACTCGTGTCGATGAAGCGGCATGTCTCTCCCATCACACGCATCGGCTCTTCCAACCCAGCACTCGGCGCGTGTGACTCGAAGTATACCGGAGTCGCGGCGAACCGCCAAGGCGGCCTACGGTCTCTTGCCCTGCGGGAGGGGCGTTCCGCCCTCCTCCTCCGCTCGGGAGAGCACGAACCCCCGGGAGAGTCGGCGCAGGAAGACGGTCCCGCTGACCGGCCCGCTCGCCCCGAAGTAGCGGGCGCAGAAGCGAACCGCCCGCGTCAGCCGCCCTTCGGCGTAGTCGGTCGTCCGCTCCCCGCGGATCAAGCCGCGGAACTCGCACAGCTCCCGGGATCCCTCCTCCGGCAGGCTTCCCACAACGGCCTCGGAGTAGCCGGCGAGCGACGTCTGATCCACCGTCCAGGTCGGGTGACGCCAGCCACACAGGACGGGATCGTCCTTCCACCGGCCGGCGAGCACGACGGCGGGGATCGACGTTTTGCGAGAGGACCGGCCACGCCGCAGCATCCACCGCAGGACGCCGCTCACCTCGGCCCGCGCGTCGATGTAGCCGATGTCAACCGGGCAGGAGACCTCCTGACAGGAGCGCAGAAGGTCGATCGGGTGCGTGCCGCGGCACTTCAGGCCGAGCGAGCCGAGGACCTGGCGCAGGGCATCGCTGTGTCCGGCGAGCCCGAGGCACAAATTGGCGTTGAGGGCGAGCGTCTTCAACGCATCGTCGGCCATCACCCGCGAATCCTCGCCGAGGACCCGCCCGTCGCAGGCCATCACGACGTCTCGATCGTCCCTGACCCCCACGATGACGCTCATTGCGAAAAGAGCATACCCTCCTCGCGGCGCCGCGGGAAGCCGGCGGCTCGCGGATCGATTCGCTATACTCCACTCATCATGGGTGTTGGGAATGGAATCAAAGACGCACTTCCCGCCGTCGGAGGGAACAGCGCATGAGCGGCACGTCGGCCACCCGCTTGCACGTCGACCTGACGACCGGCCGTATCGAGCGGTCGGCGCGCGACCCGGCGGTCGTCCGCCGGTTCATCGGCGGCCGGGGGACGAACATCGCTCACCTCTACGTGCACCTCACACCGGGGATCGATCCGGTCTCGCCGGAGGCGCCGCTCCTCCTCGGCGCCGGACCGTTCGCCGGGACGGGCTTACCAGGAGGGTCGCGGTTCAACGTCAGCGCCCGTTCGCCGCAGACCGGGATCCTCGGGGACTCGAACGCCGGCGGATCGTTCGGTCCGCACCTGCGGCTCGCCGGAATCGACGAGCTGTTGCTTACCGGTAGGGCGGCGCAGCCGGTGATCGTCTGGATCGATGACGGCCGCGTCGAGCTGCGCGACGCGCGCGCCCTATGGGGGCTCGACACGCACGAAGCGACGGACGCGATTGTTGAGCTGCTCGGAGCGCGCGCCATACAGGTGGCGGTCATCGGGCCCGCAGCGGAGAACGGCGTCGCCTTCGCGGGGCTCTTCGCGAATCGGGTGCGTGCGGCGGCACGCACGGGGATGGGAACGATGCTCGCGTCGAAGCGCGTGAAGGCGATCGCCGTCCGCGGCATGCGGGGCGTGGATCTCGCCGATTCCCTCCGGTTCCGCGCCGGTGCCGACCGGCTGCGGAAGCGCCTGCTCGCCCACCCGGAGTACGAGATCCGCGCGCGGCTCGGGACGACGCAACTCATCACCAAGCTCCAGGCGCTCGGCGGCCTGCCGACCCGGCACTTCCGCTCCGGGACGTTCGAGCACGCGGAAGCGGTGTCCGGCGAGACGATCGCGACACGTTACAAGGTGCGGGGCAAAGCCTGCTTCGCGTGCCCGATCCCCTGCAGCCGGATCCTCGAGGTCGACGACCCGCGCTTCCCGAATCTGCGGTTCGAGGGGCCGGAGTACGAACCACTCGCCGGTTTCACCGCCCGGGTCGGCAACGGCGACCTGCCGCTGGCCCTCTACGCCGTCGATCGCTGCAACCGGCTCGGTCTCGATGCGATCTCGACCTCGGAGGTCATCGCCTGGGCGATGGAGTGCAGCGAGCTCGGTCTGATCACGCGGGAGGAGGCCGGCGGGCTCGACCTCTCGTTCGGCGCCGGGGAAACGATCCTCGCTCTGATCGAGGCGATCGCCCGCCGCGCAGGGTTCGGCGACCTGCTTGCCGACGGGGTCCGCGCGGCGGCCCGCCGCCTGGGGCGCGGCGAGGAGATCGCGATGCACGTCAAGGGGCTCGAGCTCTTCCAAGCCGACGTACGGGCGATGAAGGCCTACGCCCTGGGAAACGCCGTCGCCAGCCGGGGCGCCGACCACCTGCGCTCCGAGCCGTGGTTCGAGTTCTCCGGCGATCGGGAGGAGGGCAGACGGCGCTACGGGATTCCGGACACAGCCGACCGCCTGGCGTGGCGGGGCAAGGGGCTCGTGGTCAAGGACTTCGAGGAACGTGCGGCGGTCGCCGACGCGCTGGGAATCTGTAAGAACATCTACAACAACATGGAGGCGCTCAGCTGGGACGAGACGGCCGAGCTTCTGCAGGCCGCGACCGGCGCGCCGTGGAGCGGGGAGAAGGTCCGCCGCGCGGGGGAACGGATCGTCAACGCCGAGCGGCTGATCAACGCGCGGTTCGGGATCACGGGGAAAGACGACACCCTTCCCCGGCGGTTCTTGTCCGAGCCGGCCGGTCCCCCGGACTCTCCGTCGGCGGGATCGGTCGTCGAGCTTCAACCGATGCTCGCCGAGTACTACGCGGCGCGCGGCTGGGACCGTGAGACCGGCCTCCCCACCGAAGAGAAACGCCGCGAACTGGGATTGGAGGAAGACGATGCATGAACTGTGGGTCGCTGTCGATCGGGTTGCCGGAACGTGCACGGGGCCGGTCCCCATGACACCGGGAACCGGCTTCCTCGTCCGAAACGGCAGGCTGTCCTTCCCCGGCGGAGGGCCGATCTGTCTCTTCGCCTTGCAGAGCCTCTTGCCGCTCCTTCCCGTCAAGGAGCGGACGATCGCCGAAGAGAAGACCGCCGGCTGGATGTGGCGCGTCGACGACGCGCAGTGCCCCGACCCCAAGGGGCGCACGATCTGGCGCATCGAGCGCCGGGAGATCGGAACGACGCGGATCCCCGTGGCAGACGTACCCGCGCCGCGCTGCGGCGACCTGAAGATCACCGTCGAGCGGGTCGAGGGGGTCTGCACTGCGGGGATGCGGCCCGGTCACTTCGCGCTCCTCCGCGAAAGCAGCCTCTACCTGCCGATGGGATTCTGCCTCTACGCGTTGCAGGCGGTGTTCCCGGTGCTTCCCGCGATGCAGCGGCCGCTTTCGCCCGACGACTGGATGGCAACGGAGCGCACGTTCATCTGCCCCGACCCCGCGGGGAACGTCGTCCTGTCGATCGAGAAGATCGAAGACTAGTCGAGCGTCACGAGTCGACAGTCAAAGAGTCGCCAGTCCAAGAGCCGGTCAGGAGTCGCAAGGCAACAGTAACGGGTGATGAGGGATGCGTGATGAGCGACGGCAGAAAGCTCCGAAATCGAGAACGAACAGGCCAAAGCTCGGAGACGTCCCGGTGAACTGGCCGGGCACTCCTCACTCGTGACCCGTGACGGATCACTCATTACTGATCACCCATTACGGCCGTCCGTTGTCCTCCCAGGCGAATTCGCGGGACGTGAGGATGCGCAGCGCGCCGTCGCGGCCGCGGACCGCCAAGAGGTGGTCGTCCTGGGAGATCAGGGTCGCGCCGGTCGCCGCGGCGAGCGCCGCGAACTTGCGGTCCTCGGGATCGGGGATGTACACGAACCGCGAGAGGTCGAGCGGCCCGTCGTAGCGACCCTCCTCCGTGAAGAGGTCCGAAAACGCGCTCCAGGAGAGCGGCGGGATCTTCTCGAGGATGCGTTTGGTCTCGCGGAAGGTCGCCTCGTCCCACACGAGGTGCAGCCTCCCGTTTCGGATCTCGTCAATGATCCGCGCGGCGTAGGACCTCCGGTTGAACCCGGCGGCAACGAAGACGTTCGTGTCGAGGATCACCTGTCGCCTTGCGATCGATCGCCACCTCCCGGGACCTCGCTTGAGTATCGCCGGCGACCGGAGCGGCGGCAACGGCGGCCTCCGACGGGCGAGAGGACTTGTCCCCGCAGCGCACATTGGCGGACGATCGCCGAAAAGGAGGTCGACCGATGAACACGCTCGACGCGATCGCCGCCCGCCGAAGCATCCGCCGGTTCAAACCTGGCCCGCTGCCCGATGGGGCGCTCGGGAAGATCCTGACCGCAGCGACGCAGGCCCCGTCCGGACATAACCGCCAGCCGTGGCGGTTCACCGTGGTCGAGGGGGAGAAGCACGCCGGGATGATCGAGGTGTTCCGCGTCGCCCTCGCGGCGCGTGGGAAAAAAGGGGAGGACGTCGGCTCGGCCGCCGCCACGGTCGAGGCGATGGCGGGAGCGGCGGTGACGGTGTTCGTCCACAACCCCGAAGGGGTCCACCCGTGGATCGCCTGTTCGGAGCCGCAGCGCTGGCAGGCGCTCGTCGACGTCCAATCGACCGGTGCGACGATCGAGAACATGCTCCTTGCCGCGAAGGACCTCGGGATCGGCTCGCTGTGGATCGCCGACGTCTGGGAGGCGTATCGGGAACTGAACGCCTTCCTCGGGGAGGACGGGTTGATGGTCGCCGCGGTGTCGTTCGGCCTTCCGGACGAGGATCCCCAGGCGCGGCGGCGCAAGCCGTTCGAGGCGGTCGTGCGGTTCCTGTAGCCGGACCGGCTCAGCCAGCGAACGCGGCGGCCACCTGCTCCTCGAGTTGCGCCTTGACGGCGTCGGGGGCGAAGGCGGCGCGAGCGCTGTTTCGCAGCAGCGTCTCGACCGTTTCATCGGAAAGTTCGAAGGCCCGGACGACCGCCTCGAGTTCATGCGTCACGTCGATCCGCAACATCAGCCGGTTGTCGGTGTTGATCGTCACGGGAACGCCGAGATCGAGGTATCGCTTCAGCGGGTGCTCGGCATAGCCATCCATCACCCCGGAGATCTGGAGGTTGCTCGTCGGGCAGACTTCGAGGGGAATGCGTTCCCTCACGACCCGCGCCTGCGCGGCCTCGTCCTTCGACAGGTACACCCCGTGGCCGATCCGCTCCGCGCCGAGGTCGAGCGCCTGCGCACAATCTCAGTGGCGCATCCTGTACCGACTGCGCCACGGGTTCGTCTACCGCCAACGGAGCCTCACCGTGCACA
>CAZBWD010000097.1:0-6853 GCA_964495585.1 uncultured Thermotogae bacterium | reverse complement strand
CTTCTGGGGGACCTGTTCGGCAAGAGTTGGACCCTGCTCTTCCGGTGGGTCGGCCGCAGCGGGGTGATCGGGCTCGGCGCTGCGCTGGTCATCGGATCGGCGGTCCTGCTCGTGCGCCACTCAAGGCGGATCACCGCGGCGGTCAAGGGGCATCTTCCAGCGCTCTTGAGCTTTCGCGAGCTGATCCTCCTTGGCCTGCAGATCTCCTCGATCGCCCTGTTCTCCAAGATCGCCGAGGATGTGGCGTCGCGGGAGTCGTCGAGCTTCGACCGGTCGATCGCCCTGTTCGTCCACGGCCTCGCGACCCCGGCCCTGACGGGGCTCATGGTCGGGCTGAGCGTCGTCGGATCGGGCGGGGTTATCGTGGCGGTCGTCGTCGTTTCCGCTGTTTTGCTCTGGCTTGGCAACGCGCGCCGGTGCGCTGCGGCGCTCGCCCTCTCGGGGGCGGTGAGCTGGGTGCTCGACGTCGTGCTCAAGGTGTCGTTCCACCGGCTACGGCCGACCTTCACCTGGTCCCCCGTGCTCCACGGCTACAGCTTCCCGAGCGGTCATGTCACGACGTCCACGGCGGTCTACGGGGTCCTCGCCTATGTCTTGGCCAGGCGCTGGCCGCGGTTGCGTCTGCCGCTTAGCCTCTCGACCGGGCTTCTCGTCCTCGGGATCGGCGCGAGCCGGGTCTACCTGGGGGCCCACTGGCCGACCGACGTCCTCGCCGGGTTCACCGTCGGCGGTCTGACGGCCTTCGCGGTTGTCTACTGGTTTGATAGAGACTATCATCTTTTTTCCCTGTTGAAGAGGGTTCTTGCCGGCCGGGAGGGGAACGAGGCGATCGATGACCCTGAATGAAAGCGTCTTTCTCGAGATCAACGGATTGGCTCACCACAGCGCCGTGCTCGACCGGTTCATGATCCTGTGTGCGGAGTACATCCCGTTCGTCCTTGCGGCGGTGCTCCTGTGGACCTGGTCCCGGGGGCGCAATGCGCGGCACGCGGCGCTGCGCGGTGCGGTGAGCGGCGGTCTCGGACTGGGGGCCGCACAGCTCCTCGGGCTCGCACACTACCAGCCGCTGCCGTTCGTGCTTCACTTGGGCCACCAACTCATCGCTCATGCGCCGGACAACGGGTTCCCGAGCGACCACGCGAGCCTCTGCTTCGCCGTGGCGGCGAGCCTGCTCCTCTCGGGAAGCCGGTGGGGACCGGTCGCGCTCCTCCTGGCGGCTCTCGTGGGGTTCGCGCGGATCTTCGTCGGCGTCCACTTCCCGTTCGACGTCCTGGCGGGGACGGCGCTGGGGGCCGCGGTGGGCCTCTTGGTCTTCGCCTTTGGACGGTGGGTCGACTGCCTCGCCGACCGGATCGCGGGCCTCCAGGCGAGGCTGTTTCGCGGCCTGTGGAGGACCCCCTGAGAGGCAAAAGGGAAGGATCCGGGCGCTGCCCAAAGCCCGGATCCCTGGATGTGTCCGGTCAGCCGACCCTCTCGGGTCGGTCGGGAACGTCGTAGAGGATGTCGTCGAGCGGGTGGCGGTAGAGCCCCTGTCCGAGACGGAGTTGGTCGAAGTAGTGGCCCATGAGGCCGATCGACCGGCCGAGCACGAACAGGGCGTTGAACAGTCCCGCCGCGATCATCTCGTCGACCTGTGAATCCGCGAAGCCGAGTTCCTTCAGGAGGTCGACCAAGAGGACGCCGATGCAGCCGTCGACGTTCAGGATGAGGTTTCCCTTCTTCTGTGTGGTCACCGCCTCGACGGAGAGCGCGTAGTCGAGCAGCGGAGTCACGGTGAAGTGTTCCTTGGCGAACCGCTTCAGAAGCTCGACGCGGGCGTCGGGGTTCTCCAGGGAGTGGAGCCGGTGACCGATCCCCTGAATGTGGACGTTCTCGCGTTTCATCGCGTCCACGAACTCGCGCGGGGAGAGGTTCCGGCGCAGGCCGGTGAGGAAGTGCTCCGCGGCGCCGTTCACCGCGCCGCCGAACCGCGGGCCGATGGTGAGCAGGCCACTGACGAGCGAGCTCACGAGGTCCTTGCCGGCGCGCGCCGCGACGATCGTGTTGTGCGCTCCGGAGACGGCCGGGCCGTGATCGGCGATGATCTCGAGCACCATCTCCAGGAACCGGCGGGCGTGGACCGGGGTCTCCTTCTTGAACCACAAAAGACCGATCACTCCGCCGATTCCGTAGCCCTTCTCGATGACCTCGTCGATCGGCACGCCGCAGTAGTCGTGCACCGCTCCCCGTTCGTCGCAGATCGTCGAAATGAAGTGGGTCGACCGCCGGACGAGCCCCTCGGCGCGCGCCTGCTCGTCGTCCATGGGGACGGTCGGGGGGACGGACTCCGGGGCGGGGGTGATGGTCCCGCGAGCGACGAGCCGCTCGTAGGTCCCCTTGATCTTCTCCGGGTAGTCGTCGAAGGAGCGGGGGACGATGACGCCGGCCGCGCGCAGCGCCCGGTTCTTCGCGTCGGCGGTCTCCGCGGCGCTGTCCGCCCGCGCTCCGGCGTGCCCGAACTGGACCTGTCCGGGCAGGACCTTGGCGCAGGTCCCCGTCACCCACATCACGAGCGGCTTGGTGATCCGGCCGTCCTTCACGGCCTGTGCGATCTCGAGCTCCGCCGTGCCGCCAAGCTCGCCCAGGCAGACGAGCAGCTTGATCGCGGGGTTGCGCTCGTAGCGCAGGAGGTGGTCGAGCAGGGTCGAGCCGGGGAAAGCGTCCCCGCCGATCGCGATCCCCTCGTTCAGTCCGTCGGTTGTGCGGGCGATGAGGTGGTAGGCCTCGTTGGACAGGCCGCCGGAGACCGACACGAACCCCACCGATCCCGGACGGAAGAGCTTCGCCGCGATGATGTTCTCGATCGTGCCCGCGGCGTTCCCGATCTTGAACGCCCCGGCCTTGACCCCGCCCACGGTCGCCGGGCCGATGATCCACCCGCCCTTGGCTTTTGCGGTTGCCGCGAGGATCCGCGCCTGCCGCTCGGGCACCCCCTCGGCGATGACGGCGATCGTGCGGATCGTCCGCGTCTCCAGCGCCTCCAGGGTCGTGTCGAACGCCGAGCGCTGCGAGGCGAAGTTGACGAGCACGTCGGCCTGCGGGAACCGCTCCGCCGCCTCGGCGATCGATCGCAGGTGGGGCAGGCGGATCTCCTTCGCCCCCCAGAAGAACGTCTCGAATCCGCCCCGCTCCGGGGTGATCATCGCGGCGACGCTGGGCTGCGGCCTGCGGCACAGGAAGTCGAAGTCGAGCATCCGCTGGGTCGCCCGGCTCTGAGCGCCGTACACGAACGCCTTGGTGTCCCTCGTGAACAGCTCGTAATCGCTCATCGGTCCTCCTCGATCGCCAGCGAGACGATGCGCGTCATGTGGGTCTCTGGGCCGTAGACCGCCAAGGGGACGCCGATCCGTTCTCCGAGGCGGCGCATGTTCTCCAGTC
The DNA here is from genome assembly GCA_964495585.1 of uncultured Thermotogae bacterium. Lineage (GTDB taxonomy): Bacteria > Bipolaricaulota > Bipolaricaulia > UBA7950 > UBA9294 > CAZBWD01. The sequence goes on along the minus strand of CAZBWD010000097.1, from coordinate 3,436 downwards.
CCTCCTTGTAGTTCGGCCCGCCGCGGCGCACGTAGATCTTGACGCGGTTTTTCCGCAGCCGGTCCGCGTATTCTTCGAGCGCCTGGATGATCCCGGTGAACGTCTTGGCGACGTCGGTGAAGTTGGCGATCCCCCCGCCGATGAGCAGGATCTTGGGCCGTCCCTGCGGATCGGGCGCGCGGGTCAAGAGGGCGAGCACGGTCTTCGTGTACTCGTAGGTCAGTTCGGTGCTCGGGTCGCCGGAGTACTCGCCGTAGTTCGCGAGCTCGTTCCCGTAGCCGAGGTCGACCACGGTGTCGGCGTAGATGACGCTCGCTCCGCCTCCGGCGACGAGGGTCCAGATCCGCCCCTTCGGGTTGAGGAGTGTCAGTTTCAGGGAGGCGCCGGTCTTCTCGTCGAGCGAGGCGACGAACGCCTCTTCCTTGGAGAGCGTGCTGCCGAATGGCTTCGGGAACTCGATCCGTCCCCAGCGGTCCGCACACTGGAAGGCGGCGGTGTCGTCGAGCTTCGCGACGGCGTCCAGCGGCACGATCCGTCCGTCCACGAGGGTGATCGGGTTGATCTCGAGGTAGGCGAAGTGATCCTCCTGGTAGATGCGGTAGAGCGTTCGGATGAACGTGGCCAGCCGGGCCTTGTCCGGCACGTCCGGGAGCCGCGACGCGATGTCGATCGTGGCGGGATCCGCGAGGATCGGGATCTCGATCGTGACCACCGTGTCCCAGACCTCCTCGATGTCCACGCCGCCGTGTGGGGAGAAGTGGACGAGGTCGGCCTGCCGCGTTGAGGTGAAGGCAAGGTAGTACTCAACGTCGTGCGGGACGAACGGCTCGACGAGGAAGTGGGTCAGCGTGCCGGTCGTCTTCCCGGTCGTCTGGGTGATCGTCACCTGCCTTCCCATCCGCTCGTCGATCCACGCCCCAGCCTGCTCGAGACCGGCGTCGACGAGCAGGAGGTTGTTCTTGCCCCTTTTTCCGAACAGCTGGTCCGGCTTGACCACCAGCCGATCGGTCGCCAGCCACGGGTGGTCCTTGGTGAGCGTCGCGAGCCGTTGCTTCGGGGTCACCAGCGCCACTCGGTCGTCGAAGCGCAGACCACCGCCCGCTTCCCTGGCGGCGTTTGCCAGGAGGCGCTTGGCGTCGTACTCGCGGATCCCTTTCTGCGCCATGGGTCGGTCCCCTTTCCTTACAGGTTCCGGATGATCTCCTCTCCGAACTGCGAGCAGGAGAGGAGGGTTGAACCCTCCATCTGGCGGGCGAGGTCGTAGGTCACCCTTCCTGAGGCGATGGTCCGCTTGATCCCCTGGAGGATCGATTCGGCCGCCTCGCGCCATCCGAGGTAGCGCAGCATCTCCACGGCCGAGAGGATGAGGCTGCCCGGGTTGACCTTGTCCTGGCCGGCGTACTGCGGGGCCGTCCCGTGGGTCGCCTCGAAGACGGCGTGTCCGGTCGTGTAATTGATGTTCGCCCCAGGGGCGCCGCCCCCCCCCCCCCTCAGGGCGGCCGCGGCGTCGGTCATGTAGTCGCCGTTCAGGTTCATCGTCGCGACCACCGAGTACTCGCTCGGGCGCAGGAGCATCTGCTGGAAGAACTGATCGGCGATCCGATCCTTGATCACGATCTTCCCCGCCGGGGTCGTGCCGCCGTGCTCCGTCGTCACGGCCTCCTCGGTGATGAGCTGCGGGTACTCGTGGGCGACCTCGTAGCCCCAGTCGCGGAACGCGCCCTCCGTGAACTTCATGATGTTCCCCTTGTGAACCAGGGTGACCGATGAGCGGCCGTTCTGGATCGCGTAGTCGATTGCGGCGTGGATGAGGCGCTTGGAGCCCTCCTCGCTGATCGGCTTGACGCCGATCCCGCAGTTCTGCGGGAAGCGGATCCCCGTGACCCCCATCTCCGTGCGCAGCCAGGCGATGACCTTTTCCGCCTCCGGGCTCCCGGCTCGCCACTCGATCCCCGCGTAGACATCCTCGGTGTTCTCCCGGAAGAAGACGATGTCCACCTCCTCGGGGTGCTTCACCGGCGCGGGGGTCCCGATGTGCTCCACCGGCCGCACGCAGGCGTACAGGTCAAGGGCTTTGCGCAGCGTGACGTTGAGGCTTCGGATCCCTCCGCCGACCGGGGTAGTCAACGGCCCCTTGATCGCGACGAGGTATCGCCGGATCGCGTCGATCGTCCCCTGCGGCAGGTACAGGTCCTGCCGCCTCTCCGGCGGGACGGTGGCGACCTCCTCCTCGGTGAGTCCGGGGTGGAACGCCTCGACCGCCTCGTCGCCGGCCCAGACCTTCTCCCACACGATCTCCCGACTCCCGCCGTAGGCCCGCCTCACGGCCTCGTCCACCACCCGCAGCATGACCGGGGTGATGTCGACCCCGATTCCGTCTCCGCGGATGTAGGGGATGATCGGGTTTGCCGGGACGTGCAGGCCTTCCGCGTCTCGCGTGATCGCGGCTCCTCTTACGGCCGTGGTCCCTTGTAGGCCTATCATGATCTGCTCATCTCCTTCGCAAAGGGTTTGCTATTCAAACATTGCATATTCTTTGGATATCTCCTTGGCGGCTCCGGCCACCAGCCTTGTGACCTCATCTCGCTTGTTGCCTTGCATCCGGTGGCTTGGTGCCGAGATGCTGAGCGCGGCGGCGACGCTCCCGGAGTTCGTGAGGATTGGGGCCGCCACGCCATAGGTCTCCGGAAGGACCTCGCCGTTGCTGAAGGCGACCCCCCGTTTTCGGATCTGGGCGAGCTCGGCTCGCAGGGCATCGGGCCGCGTGATCGTCGTCTCGGAGAACCGTGTGAACTCCATGTGGGCGATGATCTCCTCCAGCCGCTCGGCAGGGAGAAATGCGGCAAGCGCCTTACCTGAGGCCCCGGCGTGAAGGGGGAAGATCGCTCCGCGCTCGTAGGAGACGCGCAGGGCGTGGTGTCCCTCCACCCGCTCGAGGCAGATCCCCTCCTCGCGGTGCAGCCCGCTCAGGATCACGGTTTCCCCGGTCTGCTGCGAGAGCCGAGTCATGACCGGCCGGGCAATCTCCTGCAGGCTCTTGTGCAGGACGCTGCGCGCGAGCTCGAGGATCTTCGTCCCGAGGCGGTAGGTTCCCGGCGTACTGGCCTCATCGATCAGGCCGTGCTGCTTGAGCGCCGAGACGTGCCGGTAGGCCGTGCTGATCGGAAGGCCGAGCCGCGAGGCGATCTCCGGCACACTCAGTACCGGGGCGACCTCGGAAAACAGGCTCAGGATCTTGACGCACTTCTCAAGGGCGTTCACAGGGGTCTTCTCCCAGTTCTATCATATTGTGGGAATCTATTCTCATTCTATGAGCATCATAGCCGGCTGCTGCCGTTCTGTCAAGGGCCTCTGAGGGGTTGCACCACACACGGCTGAACCTCTCTAGTGTCCCGTCTGGTAGTTGAGTGAACGGAAGATGGCGGTAGCCGGCTTC
>CAZBWD010000096.1:0-7013 GCA_964495585.1 uncultured Thermotogae bacterium | reverse complement strand
TGCGGGAGTTGGTCAACGACATCGTGAGCTACCTTGCCGAGCGGAACCTGAGGCCGAAGCCCTACACCTGGAAGGCCAAGGGGGAGGAGATCCTCCGCAAGATCCATCGTGCCCGACAAGCGTTGGAGGCGCAGCGGGAGCCAGAATGCTTAGTCTAGCCTATTTGGCGGACGCGACAGTAGCTCGTCCCGTTCTGCTTCGGTCATCTCTCCTCTGGATATTGGTCGGCCCATGAACACAGGATACTATGCCACAGGCCTTGATGAATGGTATTTGTCGGACGTGACACTAGAGCCGGGGGAGACCCCCGCCGCCGGCCAAACCGGTGACAGCCGAAGAGCACGAGGACGACCACCAGGGGCACGAGAGCGCACACAAGACGGCGCATGGGATTCACTCCCCCGCCTGCACGAGCTGGGATCGATGCATTCTACCGCTCGCGCGGGGCCAAGGGAAACCCCCTCTTTGACGCCGGGAGAAAGGAAGCGTCCCGGGTGGGTGCAGCGCAGTGGGACCTCAGCCGGCGGCGGGCTGGGCTCGGCGCTCGTTGGCCAGCTTCCGCTCCAGCGCCGCTTCCACGCTCTTCGGCACGAACGAGCCGACGTCCCCGCCGTAGCGCTTGATCTCCTTCACGATCGACGAGGAGAGGAAGCTGTACCGGCCGGCCGTCATGAAGAGGACCGTCTCGATCTCGGAGTCGAGGTCCCGGTTGGTGAGCGCCAGCTGGAACTCGTAGTCGAAGTCGGAGTTGGCGCGCAGTCCCCGCACGACCGCGCCGATCCCGTGTGCCTGCGCACACTGAATCAGAAGGCCATCATAGCTGATGACCTCGACGCCCCGGATTCCGACCTCGGCGAGCGCCTCCCGCGTGATCTGAACCCGTTCAGCGAGGGAGAACAGCGGCCCCTTGCTCGGATTGGCGACCACAGCGATCAGAAGCTGGGGGAAGAGCTTGCGGGCGCGCCGGACGATGTCGATGTGTCCGTAGGTGATCGGATCGAAACTCCCGGGGTAGATCGCACTCGGCATTAGCATTTCTCACCATTCTACCGCGGTTCGCGCGTGCCCACAACACCCGGGAAAGCCGCCGGCCCGACCACGGTCACGTTCGGCTCGGAAACGGACGCGAAGCGCTCGATCACCCGGTCGACGTCGATCATCCGCACCGCCTCAAGACGTGCGATCAGCTCCTCGGGTGACCGGATCGCCTGACCGGCGACCGCCTGACCGCCCAGCCGGAACATCCGATCGGAATTGGCCTCGAGGTCGAGGATCAGATTCCCGCGCAGTTTCGCCTTGGCCAACCGCAGCTCCTCGGTGCGGATGCCCTCCCGCCGGAGGCTCGCGAGCTCGTTTAAGATGAGGTCGAGGACCTCGGCCGTGTTCTCGGGTGCCACACCGGCATAGACGAGCCACACCCCGACGTCGGAGTAGTGCAACGCAGCGCTGTAGACCGCATAGGCCAGGCCGCGCTCCTCGCGGATCAGCCGGAACAGGCGGGCGCTCATCCCCCCTCCGAGCGCGCTGTTGACGACCCCCAGCGCGAACCGATCCTCGTCCCCGAGGTCTGCGCCGGGGAGCCCGACGTAAAGGTGGGTCTGACCGGTGTCCTGGTGGTGCTCCCGCCGCCCACCCTGCAGGCACGGGCGGGCCCGGACGGTCGGACCATCCTTCGTCAGGGGGACCGGCGGGAAGAGCCGCTGTACGAGCCCGACCACGTCCTCGGCCGCCACGGCGCCGCTCACCACCACAATCATGTTGTCGTGCCGGTAGAAGCGGCGGTAGTGCGCGACGATCTCCTCGCGTGGAACGGTCTTTATCGTACTCGGGGTTCCGAGGACCGGTCGCGATAGCGGATGCCCCTGCCAGAGCCCGGCGCTGAAGAAGTCGTAGGCGGTCTGCTCCGGGTCGTCGTCGTGCCCGCGGATCTCCTCGAGGACCACGCCCCGCTCCCGCTCGAACGCGTCGGGCGCAAACCGCGGGTCCTGCACGAGATCAGCGAGGATCTCCAGCACCCTGGACAACCCATCGGCGGGGACCTCAGCGTAGTAGAACGTCGCCTCCCGGCCGGTCGCCCCGTCGAGATGCCCACCGATCGCGTCGATCGCACGGGAGATCGCCGCGGCATCCAGGGTGGATGTCCCCTTGAACAGCAGATGCTCGAGGAAGTGAGTCAGCCCAGGTCGGGAATCGGGATCATCCCGGCTCCCGACCCGAACCCAGACCCCCGCGCTCGCCGAGCGTGAGGACGGCACCTCCTCCACCAGGACCCGGAGCCCATCCTCCAGGAGGGCGGCATGGGCTCCGGGGTAGGGGGATTCGATCACCACCGGTCCTCGAACGGGATGGCCTCCTTCTCGGCCTCCTTCCCGGCGGCCTGGCCGGCACGCGATCCGCCCCGCGGCTGCGCCGGGATCCGGCGCAGCTTGTAGCGGCCGCGCTCATCGATGTTCAGGACCTCCACCGTGATCCGATCACCGGGGTGCACCACGTCCTCCACGCGGCGCACGTAGTCATCCGAGAGCGCCGAGATGTGGACCAATCCCGTCACGCCAGGGGCAAGTTCCACGAACGCCCCGTAGTCCGTGGTGTTCTCCACCGTCCCCTCGATGATGTCCCCGACGGAGACCGCCGACTTCGCGGACTGCCTGGAGCCGCCCCGGCGCTGGGAGCCGTTCCGGCCTCGCCGCCCGGACTGGGGTCGCTCCTTCTGTCCCGAAGGGACCTCTTCTTCGCCCTCGACGACACGACGCAGGTCAGGGCGCCCCATCTTGTCCTCCCCGATCACCTCGACCGTGATGTCGTCGCCCGGCTTCACGATGTCGCGGACGTTGTCGACGTACCCCGGGGCAAGGTTCGAGACGTGCACGAGCCCCTCGCTCCCGTTCTTCAGATCGACGAACGCGCCGAAATCGACGATGCGGGTGACCTTGGTCTGGATGACCATCCCCACCTCGAGTTCGCGCGTGAGGTCTTCGATCCATCGGCGGGCCGCGGCGACCGACTCGGCATCGGTCCCGGCGAGCTTGACCGTGCCGTCGTCCTCGATGTCGACCTCCGCTCCGGTTTCTTCGACGATCTTGCGGATCATCTTTCCTCCCGGTCCGATGACCAGCCCGATCTTCTCCTGCGGAATCGTGATCGTCTCAAGCAGCGGCGCGTACGGAGAGAGGTGGTCACGAGCCGCGGGCAGCGCCGCCTCCATCTCGTCGAGGATCGCGAGACGGGCCCGCTTCGCCTGCTCCAACGCCCGGCGCAGGGTCTCGCGGCCGATCCCGCCCACCTTGACGTCCAGCTGGAACCCGGTGATCCCCTCCCTCGTCCCGACGACCTTGAAGTCCATGTCGCCGTAGTGATCCTCGGCCCCGAGGATATCCGTCAGGATGACGCGACGCTGCGTGTCCGCGTCCTCGATCATCCCCATCGCGACCCCGGCGGCCGCCTTGGTGAGCGGGACGCCGGCGTCCATCATCGCGAGCGAGGCGCTGCAGACGGTCGCCATCGACGAGGAGCCGTTCGACTCCAGGATCTCCGACACGACACGGATGACGTACGGGAAGGTTTCTTCGCTCGGCAGCACCGCCCGCAGGGATCCCTCGGCGAGGTAGCCGTGACCAATCGAGCGGCGGCTCGGGGAGCCGATCCGCTTCACCTCGCCCACGGCGTAGGGGGGGAAGTTGTAGTGCAGCATGAACCGCTTGCGGCCTTCCTTCATCATCTGATCGATGATCTGTTCGTCGCTCCTCGTCGCGCCGAGGGTCACGATCCCCAGGCTCTGTGTCTCGCCGCGCGTGAACAGGGCCGAGCCGTGCGCGCGGGGAAGGACGCCGACTTCACACGTGATGGGACGGATCTCCTCCGGGTGGCGGCCATCGAGCCGCACCCCTTCTTCGAGGATGAGCCCTCGCATGTGCTCCTTCATCAGGGCGTCGACGATCTCCCCGGCCGTCCGCTCCAGCCGTGCCTTCTCCTCAGCCGATGCCTCGGCGGGGATGACCGCCTCGAGGACCTGCTTCGCGAGCTCCTTCACGAACGTGTGCCGCTCCTGCTTGCTCTGGCAGTCACGCAGCGCGTCGAGCTGCGGCCACACGATCGCTCGCACGCGGTCCTCGAGCTCCGTATCGCGCAGCAGAGGAACCACTTCGGCCTTCACCGGCCCAACGCGCGCCGTGAACCGCTCCTGCAGGGTGACGAGCTCCTGAATTGCATGGTGGGCGAGGCCGATCGCCTCCACCACCTCCTCCTCGGGGATCTCGTCCATCTTCCCCTCGACCATCGTCACCGTCTCGCTGGTCCCGGCGACCGTGATCTCCACACCGTTTTCCTCCAGCGAGGCGCTGTCCGGATCGATGACCAGCCGACCGTCCTTGTCGCGTCCGACCCTGACCCCGGCGATCGGTCCAGCGAACGGGGTCTCCGAGATCATGAGCGCCGCCGAGGCACCGAGGATTCCCAGCGTGCTCGGCGGGCAGTCCGGCTCAGCCGACAGAACGGTGGCGATAATCTGCACTTCATCCTTGTACCCGTCGGGGAACAGCGGCCGGATCGGCCGGTCGATCAGGCGCCCACAGAGGATCGCCGTGTCGCTCGGACGCCCCTCGCGCTTGAAGAATCCCCCCGGGATCTTGCCGGCGGCATAGAACCGCTCCTCGTAGTCCACACGGAGCGGGAAGTACCCCAAGTCCTCTTTGCTCTCCTGTGTCGTCACCGTGACGAGCACGCGGGTGTCCCCGTAGCTCGCCATCACGGCCCCACTCGCCTGCTTGGCGAGGTGCCCCGTCTCCAGGGCAAGCTTCTTGCCGTTGAACGTGATACTCTCTCGAATCAACATACTTCTCTCAAACTCCTCTGATTCCTAGGCGTTGAATCAGTTCCTTGTACGCGGTGAGGTCCTGCCGCTTGAGGTACTTCAGCAGTCGGCGACGCTGGCCGACCATCTTTCGCAGGCCCCGCTGCGAGCTGAAGTCCTTCTTGTGCACCGCCAGGTGCTCGGTCAGCTCTGCGATCCGCGCACTGAGAAGCGCGATCTGCACCCCAGCTGACCCCGTGTCCGTGTCGGTTGTCCCGTAGCTCCTGATGATCTCTTCCTTCTTCTCTCTGCTCAGACCCATCGATTCCTCCTGTGTCCCGGTCCCGAGGGGGGGATGGATGCCCCGCCCTCCCAGGATGGGGGTTAGTTTCCGTAACGCGCTGCAACCTTCTTCACTTCGTGTCTGACACGCTCCTCGTCGATCGTGACCAGCTCGCGGTCCCGCAGCAGGAACCGACCGTCGACGATCACGTCCGTCACATCCGCGGCGTGCGCCGCGTAGATCAGGGTGGACAGCGGCGCGTAGGCAGGCAGCGTCCCGGTGCCTTGCGTGTCGACCAGGACGACATCCGCCGGCTCACCCTCCGCCAGCCGCCCGTCTCCGATGCGCAGCGCCTGCGCCCCCACTCGGGTGGCCATGTGGAAGACCTCCACCGCGGGCATGACCGTCGCCTCCTCAGCGCTCGCTTTGGCGAAGAGCGCGGCCGTCCGCATCTCCTCGATCAGGTCGAGGCTGTTGTTCGTTGCGGCCCCGTCCGTCCCCAGGGCGACCCGCACACCGGCGCGCCGCATCGCCCCGACCGGGGCGATCCCGTTCCCGAGCTTCGCGTTGCTCTTTGGGCAGTGGACGATCGTCACCGGCAGGCCGGCAAGCCGCTTCAACTCCACCGCATCGAGGTGCACCCCGTGTGCGGCGAGCACGGGAACCCTGAACGCCCCGATCCGGTCAAGAAAGGTGACCGGCCGCTCGCCGTGCTGCGCTTGTGCCCAGGTGATCTCCTCGCGTGTCTCAGCGAGGTGGGTATGAAGCGGGACGCCCTGGTCGGCCGCGAGCTCGATCGCGGCGCGCCAGACCGGCTCGCCGCACGTGTAAACCGCGTGAGGACTGACCGCAGTGCGGATCCGACCCTCGGCTGCCCCGTCGAAGCGCGAAACCACGTGTTGCGCTTTCTTCATCTCGGACGTCCCTCGCTCGTCCAGCCGCTGCGCGATGATCCCGTAGGAAAGAAGCGCGCGAACACCCGCCTCCTCCACGGCCTGGGCGATCGAATCGACATGGAAGTACATGTCCGCACAGGCCGTCGTCCCCCCACGAACCATCTCCGCGAGCGCGAGGAGCGTTCCCCAGTATACGTCCTGCGGGCCGAGCGTCCTCTCACGAGGCCAGATGTGCTCCTCGAGCCATGCCCGGTGGGAGACCTCGTCAGCAAGTCCACGGAAAAGGATCATCGGAAGGTGCGTGTGCGCGTTGATCAACCCGGGAAGGGCAAGCTTTCCCCGAGCCTCGATCTGCGTATCCTCCGGGAGAAGCTCAGGGGGCTCCTCGCCGACCGCGCTGATCGTTCTCCCGTCGATCCGGAGGTTCAGGACCCGGGTCACGGCGGCATCCTCCGCCACAACCGTGACATTCTTGAGAACGATTCCCATTCAGCCTTCTTCGTCGTTTTACTGAATTATACCCGGGCGGAAACCCGCCTGCAACGAACGCCCACACCGGTTGGCGGCGCCCTAGGGGTGCGGGTATTATATGAAGCGATCTGAGATGAAGAGTACCGTTGGAAAACTGGGAAGGGAAGGGGAAGATCGGGCCTGCGCCCACCTGCGCGCTCGCGGGTACGAGATCATCGCCCGCAACTGGCGATCCCGGTTCGGGGAGATCGACGTCATCGCCCGCGACGGAGACATCCTCGCGTTCGTCGAGGTGAAGGCGCGGTCCCGGTCCGGGTTCGGGGGCCCGGAGGGGGCGCTCGACCAGCGGAAGCAGGCACGGATCATCGCCGCAGCACGGGCTTTCCTGGCCTCGATCCCGTGCGAGCTCGCGGTGCGGTTCGACCTGGTCGCACTGGAGGAAGGGCACCTCAGGCTGTACAAGGACGCATTTCAGGTCGGTGAGGCATGTTCTCGCGGGTTCTGAGCGCGGTCGTCGTCGGCATCGATGCCCGGCTCGTCGAAGTCCAGTGCGACGTGACCGGCGGTCTACCCG
>CAZBWD010000095.1:0-7036 GCA_964495585.1 uncultured Thermotogae bacterium | reverse complement strand
CCCCATGAGGAGGATGTTGGCTCGCTTCCCCTGGGCGATCAGACGGCCCACATGCCGCTGGGTAGACAGGTACCACCCGACCACGACACCGACCACGACCACCACCGACACCGCGGCGATCAGGATCTGCTTCCGCATGCGGTTCCCCCTCGTAGAAGATCCCTAAGCCCGACGCTATCACAACTCCGACGGAATGTCAACTGCACTGCGGGACCTTCGCCGCACCAGGCTTGCCGTTGCCCCCGCGCCCCCCTATAGTGGGAAGCAGGAGCAGTCGAAATCCACCTTCCCAGGAGAGAAGGTAGCTCACGTGATGAGCCCTCTGTGTCTCACCCAATCCGACTCACGGCTCCCCGGCGCCCTCTCGGAGCTCCTCGAGGTCGGCGGTGTCGTCATCTTCCCGACGGACACCGTCTACGGGCTCGGTGGGAACCCCTGGGACGAGCGGGCCGTGGAGCGGATCCGCCGCATGAAGGGGCGACCCGCCGACCAGCCGTTCACCCTCCACCTCACCACCCGGGATGGTGTGGGGTCCTTCGCGACGCTCGATGAGCAAGCGCGGCGCGCCATCGATCTCCTCCTGCCCGGTCCGATCACGCTCCTCCTGTCGGCACGCCCGCAGGCCCCGCGAGCGGTGACCCACAAGGGGAAGGTGGGGATCCGTGTCCCCAAGCACCGGTTCTTCTCTGAGGTCCTGCACTGCCTGGGAGCGTCGCTGTTCGGTACCAGCGTCAACCGCTCGGGCGAGCCGCCGCTCCACAGCGTTGAGACGATGATCGAGTCGTTCCCAGAGATCGACCTGATCGTCGAGGGTGAGGCAGGAAGCGGCGTGCCATCAGCGATCATCGACCTGACCACCGACCCGCCAAGGGCGCTACGGGGGCGGGTGCCCGACACCCTCTTCACAGGCCGGGGCCCCTCCCCTCGACAGGGGAGGGGTTGACCGGCAGACAACAAGGGAAGACGGCTTGCTGCACTCATGAGGGTTGGCCTTTGCCTCCGAGGGAGTATAATGGAACAGGGGTGGAAGAGGATGACCAAGCTGCCCGATCTGTTGACCGTGTCGCGCGGGGCTCTCGCTCTCGCGTTTGTCGGGCTCGGGTTTGCCGGTCCAGGGGCGTTATGGGTCGTCGTCCTCTTGATGATGGTCGGGTGGACCACCGATATCCTGGACGGCCGCTTGGCCCGCCGCTACAACAAAGGGGCCACATGGATCGGCAGGCACGAGTTCTCCTTCGACATGGCGATGGTCTTCGCGAGCCTGTTCTACCTCGTCGTGGCCGGGTTCATCCCTGTGCTGCTCACCGTGATCTACGTCATCGTGGCCACCCTGTGCATCGTGACCTTCCGCTCGAAATCCGTCACGATGCTCTTCGCGTTCCCGGTGGTCGTCCTTCCCCTGATCATCGCCTACCTGAACGCACCGCTCGCCGCCTGGATCTACCTCGTGTGGATCGGACTCGCTCTCCTGGCCGACTGGCGCCGGTTCAAGGGCGTGGTCCTGGAGTTCATCGCCAACGCCAAACTCCTCCTGCAGCGCCACTAGAGGAGCCGGCCCGGATCTTCCTTCCCGAGGTGGACGTAGGCCCGCTCCGTCGCGATCCGTCCCTGAGGGGTCCGCTTGAGGAACCCTTCCTGGAGGAGGTACGGCTCCACCATGTCGGTGAGGGTGTCCTTTTCCTCGGAGAGCGCGGCGGCCAGCGTCTCCAGACCGACCGGTCCCCCGTGGAACGTGTGGACGATCGCCTCGAGCAGCGCGCGGTCGAGCTCGTCGAGCCCTGCCTCGTCGATCCGCAGAAGATCGAGCGATCGCCTCGCCGCCTCCCGGTCGACGAGTCCGCTCCCCTTGACCTGGGCGTAGTCCCGCGTCCGGCGCAGGAGCCGGTTGGCAATGCGGGGGGTGCCGCGGGCCCGCTTGGCGAGTTCCTCCGCGCCCTCCGGCGTGACCTCGACGCCAAGGATGCGCCCCGCCCGGACGAGGATCGCGCACAACTCCTCAATCGTGTAGAAGCTCATTCGGAAGGCGACCTCGAACCGGTCGCGCAGCGGGGCGGAGATCAGACCGGCGCGGGTTGTCGCGCCGATGAGCGTGAACGGGGGCAGTTCAATCCTGAGCGATTGGGCGTTGGGCCCCTCTCCGAGGATGATGTCGATCTTGTAGTCCTCGAGCGCTGGGTACAGGATCTCCTCGACGTTTCGCCGCAGCCGATGAATCTCGTCGATGAAGAAGATGTCGTGCGGCTTCAGGTTGGTGAGGATCGAAGCGAGGTCGCCGGCCTTCTCGATCGCCGGCCCGGAGCTGACGCGGATGCCCACCCCCATCTCCGCGGCGATGATCTGGGCGAGAGTCGTCTTCCCGAGGCCGGGCGGGCCGTACAGGAGCACGTGATCGAGCGGCTCGGACCGCTCCTGAGCCGCCGCGGTGTAGATCCGCAGCTTCTCCTTGACCTCGTCCTGCCCGACGAACTCCTCAAGCCGCGTCGGCCGCAACGCGGGAAGAGACGCTTCGTCGCACTGAACCCCCGTAATCCGCTCGATCGTCATCTCTCAGGGATTGTACAGAACGAAAAACGCAGGACGCAAACGTCTTCGCCTGACAGAGCGCCCGAGAGGCCGCACCCCGGCGCCGAACCAGGGGCTCACCGGGCCGCGCCGCCTGCGAACGGCCGGCCGTTGTGCTAAGCTTCACGACAGGATGAGCAAGACGGCACAGGAGCGAGGGACGGTCGTTGCGGTGGGGTCCTTCGATGGGGTTCACCAGGGTCATCAGGCGCTTCTCGACGTCGTGAACCGGGTCGCCCGCGAGGAAACCCTCGAGCGGGTCGTGTATGCCTTCCGCTTCCCTCCGCGGCTTGTGCTTTACCACGCCTCATCCGGCCGGATCCTCCCCGAGCCCCGCAAGATCGAGCTTTTGCACCGCTGGGTCGACCGGGTGATCCCGGTCGATTTCCTCGACGTCGCGGATCTGTCCGCGCGACGGTTCGTGACGGAGCAACTGGTGGACACGCTGCGCGCGCGGGCGATCGTCGTCGGCGAAGGGTTCCGCTTCGGGCACGGCCGACGCGGGGACGGGGCACTCCTGCAGCGGATCGGCGTGGAAAGCGGGACACGCATCGAGATCGTCCCCCCGCTACAGGTCGATGGGGCCGCGGTGAGCAGCACCCGGATCCGGCGCCTGCTCGCGGCCGGACGGGTGGACGAGGCGGCCCGGCTCCTCGGCCGGTATCCTCTGCTTATCGGCCGTGTAGTGTCCGGCGATCGACTCGGGCGTCAGCTCGGGTATCCCACGGCGAACCTCCGCCCGGACCCTGCGGTCCTCCTTCCCGCGGCGGGCCTCTATGCGGCACACGCCCGATCCCGTACCGATCAGGAGCGCGCCCTGCTCTACGTGGGCACCCGCCCCACGCTCGTCAGCCGGACACCGCCCGGCCGCCCGCCGCGCTGCGAGGTCCACCTCCTCTCGCCTCCGGCCGGGGACCTCTACGGAGAGGTGCTCGAGGTGGAGCTGGTGAAGCGGCTGCGGTCTGACCGGGCCTTCCCCTCCCTCGATGCGCTCCGCGCCCAGATGGATAAGGACGCCACCGCGGCCCGCGCGCTGCTCGACAGCCCAGCGGGCGGTACCGCGGAACCCTCCGCGCCTTGAAAACTGTTGGGAACTGGCTTACCATTCTCACGCCATGACGACTCTGGGAGTGGAGACCTCTTCGGCGCGGGGGGGCGTGGCACTGTGGGGGGCAGACCGTTCGATGTCGCTGATGATGGATACTCCCCTGCATCACGCGGAGGAACTCCTGGACCTGACCGCTTGCCTGCTCGACCGCTGCAGTGCCAGCCGGGCGCAGGTCGACCGAGTGGCCGTCAATCAGGGGCCCGGGTCATTCACCGGCCTGCGGATCGGGATCGCCACCGCAAAGGGATTCTGTCAGGCGTTGGAGATCCCGCTCGTGGGCGTGGACGGAACGGTCGCGTGTCGGGCCCGGCTCGATGATGCGGCAGCACGTGCCTGCGTCATCCTGAGAAACCGACGCGACCTGTTCTACGTGCGCTGGTTCATCGGAAACCGGGCGCAGGGACCGGTGGAGGTCCTGCCGCAGGACGCGATCGTGGACCGGCTGCGTGATGATGGGCGCCCCGTGTGGGCGATCGGCGAAGGGGCGCTCGCGATGCGTGAGGAGCTCCTCGCTGTGGCGGGGGTGCGGCTCGCTGCGGAGGAGATGAACGCCCCGTCGCCGCTTCTCATCGCACGGCTGGGCGAGGAGCGGCCCGGAAAGGACACGCTCTATGAGCTTGAACCGGCATATGTGGAGCCGGTGCTGTTTCGAAAGAAGCGTCAACGGTGAAGGGAGGTTTCGATGTCGCGAGTCTGCGAGATCTGCGGGAAGCAGCCGGCCACGGGAAACCAGGTCAGCCACTCGATGCGCCACACGCGGCGCAAGCGCTCGCCGAACGTCCAGCGGGTGCACGCCTATGTCGATGGGAAGCGGGTTTGGATCACCGCCTGCGCCCGCTGCATCAAGTCCGGCAGGGTGTCGAAGGTCAGTTAGCCCGATGAGGCAGGCGGGGCGCGGCACCGGACAAGGAAGCGGGCCATGCCGTTCGAGATAGGGGCAACGGTCTCCGGGAAGGTCATCGAGGTCAACGCCCAGGGACTCCTCGTCGCCCTCCCCGATGGGCAGACCGGGCTGCTCCCGAAGGGCGCCTCCCTCACCCTGGAGGCGATGCAGCTGCGCTTCATTCCCGGCCGGGAGATGAGCTTCCGGGTGGTGGCGATCGCGGCCGGCGGGCCGTTCACGCTCGGGCTGCCGATCGCCGAGGGTGAGGCGGAAACCCCATTCGATCAGGAGTTCCACCGGCTGAACCACGCCCTCACCAGCCGCTCGGTCTCGCCGCGAGACGTGCGACAAGACCGTCCGACCGTCGAGCAGGAGATGGAGGCGTGGGTCGCGCAGGTCAGTGAGGGGCTCGCCCGCCTCCGCAAGCACCGTGGCACGCGGCTGAACGAGGAGTTCTACGACGAGAACGGATGAAGGGAGGGACCCGTGCCCAGGGGAATGGTCGTCATTAAGAAGGAGTACTGCAAGGGCTGCGGTCTGTGCATCGCCGCCTGCCCCCAGCACGTGCTCGCCTTCTCCGGTGAGCTGAATAACAGCGGCTACAACGTCGTTCACATGGAGCATCCGGACGATTGTACCGGCTGCACATTCTGTGCCCTGACCTGTCCGGACGTCGCGCTCGAGGTCTACCGGGAGCGGGTTCCCGCAAAGGAGGGGTGATGGGAAAGAGGATGCTCCTGCGAGGCAACGAGGTCATCGCCGAGGCGGCGATCCGCGCGGGATGCCAGTGCTACTTCGCCTACCCGATCACCCCGCAGGCGGAGCTTCTCGAGCACATGGCGCGGCACATGCCCCGGCTCGGCCGAACCTTCGTGCAGGCGGAGAGCGAGACAGCCGCGATCAGCATGGTGTACGGCGCCTCCGCGGCCGGCGTGCGGACGATGACCTCCTCCTCTTCACCGGGAATCAGCCTCAAGCAGGAAGGGATCTCGTACCTCGCGGGATCGAGCCTGCCGGCGGTGATCGTCAATGTCATGCGCGGCGGCCCGGGCCTAGGGGACATCGCGCCCGCCCAGGGGGACTACTTCCAGGCCACCAAGGGCGGAGGGCACGGCGACTACCACATGATCGTCCTCGGCCCCTCGACGGTGCCCGAGGCCGGCGAGCTGACGATGCTCGCCTTCGACCTCGCGGACCGCTACCGGACCCCCGTCATGATCCTCGCCGACGGGATGCTCGGCCAGATGATGGAGCCCGTGGCGCTTCCCGACCCGGTCGACCCCGCGACGCTGCCCAAGAAGCCGTGGGCGGCCACCGGCGCCAAGGGGCGGGCCCCGAACATCATCTTGAGCTTCGACCTCGACCCCGAGATCCTGAAAGGGATGAACCTCGACCTGCAGAAACGGTACCGCCGGATCGAGCGGGAGGAGGTCCGCTACGAGACCACGATGACCGACGATGCGCGGATCGTGATCGCCGCTTACGGGACGGTCGCGCGGATCGCCAAGTCCGTCGTGCGGATGGCCCGCGCAGAAGGCATCAAGCTCGGCGCCTTCCGGCCGATCACCCTCTGGCCGTACCCTTATGCGCCGCTGCGCGAGCTCTCCAACCACGTCGAGACGGTCCTCACCGTGGAGATGAGCGCCGGGCAGATGTGGGAGGACGTCCGGCTGGCGGTCGGCGAACGCACGAAGACGCCGTTCTTCGGCGAGCTCGGCGGGGTCGTTCCCACCCCCAGAGCGATCCTCAGAGAGGTGAAGAAGTATGCCGGTTGACACGCAGCGCTGGGTCAAGGTCTTCGACCGCCCGGAGAGCCTCACCCCGGCCCACTCGACTTACTGCCCGGGATGCCATCACGGGATCCTCACGCGGATCATCGGAAAGACGATCGATGAACTGGAGATCGCCGAGCGCACGGTGGTCATCGCCCCGGTCGGCTGCTCGGTGTTCGCCTACCTGTGGTACCGCTGCGATGCGATCCAGGTCGCTCACGGCCGCGCCAGCGCGGTCGCCACCGGGGTCAAACGTGCCAACCCGAATCTCGTCGTGCTCTCCTACCAGGGGGACGGCGACTTCGCGAGCATCGGAATCGCCGAGTCGATCCACGCCGCGAACCGCGGCGAGAACATCACGGTCGTCTTCGTGAACAACCAGGTCTACGGGATGACCGGAGGGGAGATGGCGCCGACCACCCTGATCGGCCAGAAGACGACGACAACGCCGGAGGGACGCGATGCCAAGCTGTTCGGGTACCCGTTGCGGATCTCGGAGATGATCGCGCAGCTCGATGCCCCGGTCTACGTGACGCGCCAGGCCCTCTACGACACCAAACACATCCTGCAGGCGGAGAAGGCGATCAAGAAGGCGTTCTCAAACCAGGTCGAGGGGAAGGGCTATTCGCTCGTCGAGGTGCTGTCCACGTGTCCGACCAACTGGCACATGACCCCGACCGCGGCGAACCAACACGTAGCGCAGGTCGCGAC
>CAZBWD010000094.1:0-7084 GCA_964495585.1 uncultured Thermotogae bacterium | reverse complement strand
CGACCAGCAGGAACTCGCCCTCCTGCAAGCGCAGGACGCCCTTGCCACCGCCAAAGCACAAGGAACCCCGGCGACCATCAAGGAAAAGCAGCTTGCCTGCAACATCGCCCAGGCGAATTTCGACGCCACAACACTGAAGGCGCCGTTTGCAGGCGTCGTCGCCCAAGTCAATCAGGCCACGGCAAGCTCCGCTCAGGACACGATCGTCCTTGTTGACACGACCAAACTGTACATCGATGCCAGCGTCGACCAGCTCGACATCACGGGAGTCGCGGTCGGGCAGTCGGCCGTAGCAACGGTCGATGCCCTGCCCGGCAAGACCTGGCCGGTGAAGATCGTGAGCGTCGGCGGCATGGCGGTGGCGTCAGGCAGCACGGCCTCGGTGACTGTCACCGCAAGCTTCCCGAATCCGGACCCGACGATCCTCGTCGGTTTCTCCGCAGAACTTGCGATCACCACCGCGCAAGCGACGGGCGTCCTGCGCGTCCCGATCTCCTCGCTCATCCAGACCCCGCGCGGCTGGATCGCGATGAAGGTCGCCAATGGGAAGGCGACGCCGCAGATGGTAGAGATCGGCGTGACCTCGGACCAGTACGCCGAGGTTAAGAGCGGCCTGTCCGAAGGCGACCAGATCCTCCTCTATCCCCAGCAGTCGACGACGGCCGCTGCCTCGAGGACGACGAACTCGAGCAACCAGGGCGCCACCTTCTTCAGAAACAACGGCGGCGCGCCGTCCGGGTTCCCGGGGATGCCATGATCACGCTGAGACAGGTCACGAAGTCCTATCCGATGGGCGAGCGGGAGTACCGCGCGCTGCGCGGAGTCGACCTCGAGATCGATGCGGGGGAGTTCGTCGCGATCACCGGCGCGTCGGGATCGGGCAAGTCGACGCTGCTTCACCTCATCGGGGCGCTGCACCGGCCGACGTCCGGCCAGGTCCTGCTTGAGGGAGACGACCTGTCGTCACTCTCCCGCGACAGCCTGGCGCAGATCCGCAAGGAGAAGATCGGCTTCGTGTTTCAGCAGTTCTTTCTCCTCTCCCGCGCCACCGCCGAGGAGAACGTGGAGCTTCCCCTCGCCTACGCGGGGATCCGGAGAAAGGAGCGGCAGGAGCGGGCGCGCGCCTGCCTGGCAAAGGTCGGGCTGCTCGACTTCGCGGCGCACCTTCCGACTCAGCTGTCGGGGGGAGAGTGTCAGCGGGTGGCGATCGCACGGGCGTTAGCAAACGACCCACGGCTCCTGCTTGCCGACGAACCCACGGGAAACCTCGATACGAAGACCACGGCCGAGGTGATGGACATCATCTCGTCGCTTCATGGCGAGGGCCGGACATTCGTCGTCGTCACCCACGAGGACGAGGTTGCCAAACGCGCGCGGCGGATGATCCGCTTGCGGGACGGGTTGATCGAGGAGGATAGCCGTGCCGCTCAGTGAGATGCTGTGGACAGCGGTCAAGGCGCTCTCCGCGTACAAACTGCGCGCCGGGCTTTCCGTTCTGGGGATCGTGATCGGCGTGGCCGCGGTGGTCGGGATCATCGGGATCGTCCAGGGCGCAACCTCCATCGTCCGCGCACAGATCGCGGGGCTCGGGATGCGGACGATCACCGTCACGATCTTCCCCCAGGCGATGCGCAACTCCGCCTTGTCCATGAAGCTCGTCTCCCAGGAGCTCACGAGCAAGTTGCTGGCAGCGCCAGCGGTGTCGCAGGTGGTGCCGACGGCGATGGGCCGTGGCGTGGCGCTGGTCGGCACCCAGCAGTGGGAGGTTACTCTCTTGGGAGTCACTCCCGAATACCCGGGGCTGTTCGGCGACTTCTACCCCGCCAGCGGTCGGTTCCTGAGCGCAATCGACGACAGCCGGACCGTCGCCGTGCTAGGATCACAGGTCGCTCAGAACCTGTTCGGCGCCGCCGACCCGGTAGGCCAAGTCCTGACGCTGAGCGCGTGGGAGCAGAAGGTGGCCTTCACGATCATCGGAGTCATGGCCTCCCGCGGGACAGTCGGAAACCAGGATCTCGACAACCAGGTTTACGTGCCGCTCGCGACCGTGCAGCGCTACAGCGGCTCGCGCACCTTCACCTCCTACATCGCGGAGGCATCGACCACGCAAGACGTCAACCAGGCGTCCACGCAGATCAACGGCATCCTTGCCGCGACGTTTGCCTCGGTCACGAGCAGCGCGTTGGCTCAGCGTTCCCGCGTGCAGGGCGGTTTTGAGCGGTTCTTCCGGACCCCGTATCAGGTGACGATCCAACAGCAAGCGGTTCAGGCCTACGACCAGAGCACGCGGACGATGATGCTCATCCTCGCCGGCGTGGCCACGATCTCGCTTCTGGTCGGCGGGATCGGGATCATGAACATCCTGCTCGTCTCAGTCACCGAGCGGACCCGCGAGATCGGGATCCGCATGGCGATCGGCGCCCGCCCGAGAGAGATCCGCAGTCAGTTCTTGGTCGAGGCGGTTGCGATTTGCCTGGCGGGCGGATTGATCGGGCTGGGGCTCGGGTGGTTAACAACATGGATCGTCTCCCGGTTTGGCGGTTGGCCGTTCGTGATCTCGATCATCCCGGCGATCCTCGCCTTTTTCTTCTCCCTGGCGATGGGCCTGACGTTCGGCCTGTACCCGGCGCTGCGCGCGGCGCGGCTCGATCCGGTGGAGGCCCTGCGCTACGAGTGAAGCGGTCGGTCCCACAGGACGGATGGAGGCCGCAGAGGGGCAAGCCGTGTCCTCGGTTGGTGCACGCTGGCGCTACAGTGGAGGGCGTGATGAGCGAGCGAATCCTTGTTGTCGACGACGAGCCATGGGTGCGGCAGATGATCAAGGGGTACCTCGAGCAGGCGGGCTTTGAGGTGATCGCCGCGTCCGGCGGCGATCAAGCGCTCGCCCGCGTCGAGACCGACGCTCCGGACCTCATCATCCTCGATTGGATGCTCCCCGAGGTCTCCGGGCTGGAGATCGCGCAGCGCGTGCGACGCGGCTCCGCCGTCCCGATCATCATGCTGACCGCGCGCACCGACGAAGTGGACCGAATCAGGGGACTGGAGGCCGGAGCGGACGATTACGTGGTCAAGCCGTTCAGCGCCCGCGAGCTCGAGGCGCGCGTGCGGGCGGTCTTGCGACGTGCCAACGGAAGCGCCGACGCTCCGGCGATCCTCCAGTCTGGCGACCTCAGCGTCGAAGTCAAGGAGCGCACGGTGACGGCCGGCGGGCGCGCGGTCGAGCTTTCGCCGATGGAGTTCGACCTGCTCGTCTTTCTCCTCGAGCACCCGGGCCGCGTGTTCACCCGCCTGGAGCTCTTGGAGGCGTTGCGCGGCGCGACCTACGAGAGCTTCGAGCGCTCGATCGACTCGCACATCAAGCGGCTGCGACAAAAGATCGAGCCGGACCCCAAGCACCCGACACGGATCGTCACCGTGTTCGGCGTCGGCTACCGGCTCTCTAGGAAGGAGGAGGCGGGATGAGTCTGTTGCGGCGCCTCTCGTTCCAGACTAAGCTCCTCCTTTCCTTCACGCTGATCGTCATCCTAACCACGGGCCTGGGGTACTTCCTCGTCAGCCAGACGATCGGACGGGCGTTCACCGCCTTCTCCGAGAACGCCTTCGAGCACCTCGACCCCGTCTCCCTCCAGCTTCTCGCCGGCTACTACGAGCGGACCGGAAGC
Source organism: uncultured Thermotogae bacterium (assembly GCA_964495585.1). Taxonomy (GTDB): domain Bacteria; phylum Bipolaricaulota; class Bipolaricaulia; order UBA7950; family UBA9294; genus CAZBWD01. Next base: position 3,422 of record CAZBWD010000094.1, on the reverse strand, counting down.
TGGAACGGCCTGAGGCTGCTGCTTCGCGGCGGTCCCCAGCAACAGTTCTCCGCCGTCCTCGTCAACTCCGACAACGTCGTCGTCCTCGCCCCGGAGCCAGGCTGGATCGGGCGGACTGTCCGCGCCACCGACGTCGCGGGTGGCCTGCCGATCGTCGTGAACGGAAGGACCGTGGGGACCTTGCTGTCGCCGATGCTCCTGCGCTGGCGGAGCCCGCTCGAGACGCGTTTCCTCAGCGCGGTCAGCCTCTCCCTGTGGATCGCCGGTCTTGCCGTCGCCGGGATCGGCATCCTGCTCGCCTTCGGCCTATTCCGGCAGCTGACCGGGCCGATCAAGGCGCTCGATGCGGCCAGCCGACGGATCGCTAAGGGGGACCTCAAGCAGCGGGTAGCGGTCCGCAGCCACGACGAACTGGGCCGCTTGGCCGCGTCGTTCAATGCGATGGCGCAGAGCCTGGAGCGTTCCGAACAGGCGAAACGCCAGATGATCGCCGACGTGTCCCACGAGCTGCGCACCCCGATCGGCTCCGTGCGGACCGGCCTCGAGGCGCTGCGCGACGGGCTGATCGAGCCGACGCCCGAGAACTTCGCGGCCCTGCATAACCGGCTTTTGCTCACGACGCGGCTCGTCAGCGACCTGCAGCAGCTCGCACTCGCCGACGCGGGCCAGCTTTCGATCCGCAGCACGCAAGTGTCCCTGCGCGAGATTGTGGGGAGGATTCAGGCGACGATCGGCGTGGAGATCGAGGATGAGGGGATCGCCCTCGCGGTGGATCTCGCACCGGATCTCCCCCCCGCGGCCGGGGATCCCCAGCGAATCGAGCAGGTCCTCGTGAACCTCCTATCGAACGCGATCCGCTACACCCCGGCCGGCGGGACGATCCTCGTGAAGGCCGCGCTTGACGGGGATTGGATCAGGGTGAGCGTCTGCGACGACGGGCCCGGCCTCCCGCAGGACGCCCTGGGGCACGTCTTCGACCGGTTCTACCGGGTCGATTCCTCCCGCGAGCGGCGGACCGGAGGGACCGGCCTGGGGCTCGCCATCGCTAAGGCGCTCGTCGAGGCACACGGCGGGCGGATCTGGGCGGAGAACGCGGTCGGCGGACGGACGACCGGCGCCTGCTTCCACTTCACGCTTTCCCGCGCCGATCGCCCCATGACGGTCTAGCCCCCATCAGGCGGCTGCGGCAGCGAGCACACTAACGCTTTCCTCCTTTCTTGCCAGAGCGACGACAAATCCGGATCATGGAGGTGTCGCACTGGTGTGGTACAGGCTGATGGGAACGGAGGGTGAATGGGGGTCCTCGTCGGGGTGCTTGTGCTCGTGTGGATTGCGCTCACACAGAGCCTGGATCCCGTTTCTGTCGGCCTGGGGCTCGTCGTCGCGGCGGGTGTGACCCTGGTCCAGCGCCACCTGTTTCCGACCGTCCACCTGCTCCCCGCTTCTGTCCTGCTGCGCCGGCCGCATCGGCTCGTCGCCTTCCTCGCCACGCTCGGGCTGCGGTTCGTCGCCTCAACGGTGCGGACCTGCCGGCTGATCCTCTTCGGGAAGTCGGAGGGGCTGATCGTCGTCCTGCGCACCCGCCTGAGGAACCCCCTCGCCCAGTTCCTGCTTCTGAACTCGATCACGATGATCCCCTCCACGATTTCCCTCCTGCTCGAGGATGACCTCCTCTACATCCACTGGCTCTGGGAGAAGGGACGGCGCGAGGACTGGCAGGAAATCAAGGAGGCACTCGAAGCGCGGCTTCACGCAGCGTTCGAGGAAGGCTCGGATGCCGGTCGTTGAGGCGCTGCTTCTCCTCTCTTTGGCCGGCGTCCTCACGCGGCTTGTTCGCGGACCGAGCCCAGGCGACCGCCTGCTCGCCTACAACAGCGCATCGAACCGGGTGTTCGTGCTGCTCGCCGCGATCGGGACGCTCGCCGACCGGCCGGCGTTGCTCAGCGCGTCCGTGGTCTACGCCGCACTCAGCTTCCTCGGCGTCGTGATCATCGCCCGGTTCATGGAACGGGGAGGCGGGCACCGGTGATCTCTTGGGCGCTTATCAGCCTGGGTCTTCTGCTCGTCCTCATCGGCACGCTCGGCGTCCTCCGATTGCCGGACGTCTACTCGCGGCTGCAGGCAAGCGGCGTCTCGGACAACGCCGGGCTGGGGGTTGTCCTCGCCGGGCTGATCGCCCGCAACGGCCTGGACAGGACCGACCTGATCCTCGGCTTGCTCCTCGCCCTGCTGCTTCTGACCAACCCCATCGTGACCCACAGCATCGCCAAGAGCACGTTCACCCTGGAACACCGGGAGAGAAGGGAGGGACGGTGATCGCCCGTACCAGTCTCCTCCTCCTTCTCCCGGTCGTCGCCGTGTTCTCCCTCTCTCGGCGGCGCCGGATCGTTGCGGTCATCGGGATGGGGGCGTTCAGCCTGCTGCTCTCCGGGGTCTACCTCCTGCTCTACGCGCCGGACGTCGCGGTCACCGAGGCGGCGATCGGCGCGGCGCTGGTCACCTTCATCTACGTCCTGGCGATCCGCAAGACCGGACGGTTGGTCGTGGTCGGCGACGAGGCGCCCGGGCTCTTGCAGCGTGAGGGGGAAAGGATCACCGGACTGGAGCAGGCGATCCTCGCCCTGTTCGCACGACACCTCGGCCTGGATCTCGTGGTCCACCTCCTGCCCCCGGACGAAGCACGGGGGGCGCTTTGGCGCGGCGAAGCGGACATCGAGGCGGGGGGAATCGTCTCGACACAGGTCGGGGAGGAGTTCCTCGCAAGCTCGGGGTTCCTCGAGACGGCGTTCTTCCGCGTGGAGGGACCTCGGGCGGATCACATGGGGAGTACGGCCGGCACGTATCCCTACTTCTCCGACCTGCTCGAGGCGATCCGCCAGGGCAGGCGCTGCGCGGTAGCCCTCGACTTGGCACGGTTCCTGCGGGTCTCCCGCCTCGACCTTTCCGGGTATCGCGTCACCCGGCTTCCCGGCATCCATCAGTACGTCTTTCTCCTGCCGAAGGCGGGTACGGAGCTTCACCGCCAGCTTGAAGCGTTCCTCTCCGATCTCCGGAAGAGCGGGCGGCTCGCGGCGCTCGTCCGGAGGTACGTCCTGTGAGGCGTGCCTCGCCGACGCTCATCGTCACCGCCTTCCTCCTCGTCGCGGGCCTCTGCGCCGCCCTCTTCGGCCTGTTCGGCTACGAGGGGCCGGCAAGCGAGGCCGGTGCATCGTACATCAGCCAGGGGGCAAGCGACACCGGCGCAGCAAACCTCGTGGCCGGGATCATCCTTAACTACAGACTCTACGACACGCTGTTTGAGATTCTCGTTTTCGCGGTCGCCGTGCTCGGGGTGCGGTTCTACCTCGCCGAGGCCGGGGAGCCCGCGGAGCAGGTCGGCCGACTCCCGGAGTCGCGGATCGTCCGGGCCGCCGCCGCGGGCC
>CAZBWD010000093.1:4244-7115 GCA_964495585.1 uncultured Thermotogae bacterium | reverse complement strand
CCAAAGACTCGATCTCCAGGCCGGACTCGACGATCAGCCTCGCTATCTTGGGTGCGCGTACCTCGCCCGGGACGACCTCCAGGATGCGATCGTCACGCAGCCGCACCCCTGCGATGCCGGGAACGGCGGTGAGCAGCGCCAGCGCGCGCGGTGGATCGGAGACCTCCAACTCGATGCGACTGGGTGAGCCGTCGGGAGCCTTGTGGGGATCGATCTCCTCGACCATCCGGCCCAGATGAATGATGCCGATCCGGTCGGCGAGCTGGGCCACCTCGCTCAGGATGTGACTCGAAACGAACACCGTCACCCCCTCTTCGACCGCAAGACGGCGCAAGAGGAGGCGAATCTCGACGATCCCTGCCGGATCCAGGCCGTTTGCCGGCTCGTCGAGGACCAGGAGGCGAGGACGGTGGAGGATCGCCCGCGCAAGGGCGAGGCGCTGTTTGTTGCCCAACGACAGGTGACCCGCACGCCGCCCCATCAGCGCGTCGAGCCCCAAGAGACCGACGGCCCATCGCAGCGAGTCGGACGAGGCGCCGGTGAGCTTGCGCTGAATCTCCAGGTTCTCGCGGACCGTCAATGTGGGGTAGGAGGTCGCTGTCTCGACGAGACTGCCGATCGGGGCCACGGCGTCGATCCTCCGCGCCGACACCGCGTTCCCGAAGATCAGTGCCCGGCCGCGCGTCGGCCGTACCAAGCCGAGGAGCATGCGGATCGTCGTTGTCTTACCGGCGCCGTTGCGGCCGAGGAAGCCGTAGACCTCGCCCTGCCGGACGGAAAGATCCAGCGCGTCGACCGCTGTCAGCTCCCCGTACCGCTTCGTGAGGTTCTCCGTCTTGATTGCCCACACCGCATCGGGAGACGGCGCGAGCGCGGCGGCGCAGGATTCGGTCGGAGTCATGGCTCACCCGGCCCTCCGTCGACAATCAGCTCGGACACCTGCGCAACCAGGAGCTCCACCACTTCGTCGAACACATCGGGTCCGACCTCGTCTTCGTGAAACTGGAGCAGCACGATGGCACGCAGGACCCCAAGGACGACCGCCGGCGCCACGGCGCACTTTGCACCCTTCTCCCGCAGGGCGTCGAGAAGCGCCGAGATAAACTCGAGATCGACAGCGAAGTGTTGGGAAAGCTTCTCTCGGCGGACACCCCGTGCGAGCATCGGGTATTCACCAGTCTCTCGTAGCACCTTCAGGAGCGAGTCGGTACGCACGAAATCGAGCGCGTACTTGACCACCTCCTGCAACGCTTCCGCCGGATCGTCATGACGAGCCAGAATCAGCTGCAGGTTCGCCCGCATCGCCTTTTCTTCCTCGTCAAAGATCTCCATGCAGAGATCCTCCTTCGAGCCGAAGAAATGATAGAACGTCCCCTTTGCGATTCCGGCAGCCGCGGCGAGCTCCGCGACGTTGGTCCTGCGGATGCCAAAGCGCAGGAACTGCCTTCTCCCCGCATCGAGGAGAGACCTGCGGATGGCCTGGCGGTCGACCTCGGAGAAGATGCGTGGCATTCCCGCGCTCGCCCTCCTTATATGACTAAGTGACCCATATGGCTATCTGGTCATAATCTACGCCGGCGGCACGGTTTTGTCAACCCTTGCTGGTGCCGTCCACTTGACAGGCGTTCGACAGTGTCTTCGCACAGGGATTCCCGAACGATGGATGGGATGGGCCGATGCGTGCATGGGATGGTCGGCGTATGTACAACGCCCCTTCGCGGCGGTGAGATGAGGGGCCTGTTGTTCCCTACTCGATGGAGAGGATCCGGGGCGGTGGCGCGACCCGGCATCTTTTGAACAAGTCCTGTTCTGCCGCGGTCAACCGCTTTGTCTGAAGAACGGCCGCCCGTTCTGTCTTCAGCCGAGTGAGCGAAATCTCATCCAGTTGCTCCCACAGAAGCTCCCATGATGCCCCGGCACGAGCTTCGGCCACCCGGCACAGCAAGTAGGCAAGGACGCACAGGTGGACGTGAGCGACGATCCACTCCTCGGTCCGGTGGTGGACCGGTTCGATGTCGAGCCGGCTCTTCATCGACCGGAACGCTCGTTCTGCCCGCCACATGTCCCGATATGCGCACACCAGTTCCTCGGCAGGAAGCTCCAGCTCATTGGTCATCAACACGTACTTGCCGTCCAGCCGCTCCTCTGCCTTCACCTTGGCGCGATCGATCCGCAGGCCACGGACATCCGCTGTCAAGAAGCGCGCGTACCCCGGCTGGCTCAACAGACGACACATCCCCTTCGTGTGTCGGCCGTCAGCGGGCGGGGATGCGGGCAGTTCGTCTGCCAACCGGGCCAGGAGCTCCGCCCGCGTCTCCGCCTCGTAGCGCGCGCGGTTCTCGTCGTAACACAACAGGTAGCGGACCGTGCGCCCGCCTTCGGTCACGGTCGTCTCCTTGACCGCCAACCCGTCATCGACCCGGCGATATCGCCCGCGCAGCGACAACACCCGCTGCCGCACCGGCGCATCGCTTCGCAGCCGCGTCCCCAGCAGATACAGCAGGCGCCGCGACTCCAGCCAATCCACGTTCCCCTGGCTCACCATCCCGCCTGTCTGCGTGCAACGCACAGGCAGGCGGTCACCGACAAACAAGAACCGGCGCGGCCGCAGCCCTTTCAAGTCCCCCCCCACCTGTTCCACTGTCGTCTGATCGAGCCGGTTCCCCGGAAACACCCAGTGACGGACCGGCAGCCCGTCCCGGTTGATCGCCAGACCAACCACGATCTGCGGTAGGTCATCACGCTTCTTTTTCGAGTGGCCCCGCCGCCGGAGACCTCCCTCCTCGTCCGCTTCGGCGTAGAAGCTCACCGAAGTCGTGTCGTAGAACAGCACCGACACATCGGCGTTCAGAAGGTCGGTCACCTGGAAGT
>CAZBWD010000093.1:0-4234 GCA_964495585.1 uncultured Thermotogae bacterium | reverse complement strand
AAGTAGAGGTGTTCCTGGAGGGTCTCCATCTCCTGGGCGAGGAAGTCCATCGCCCGGTAGAGGTGTTGGATCGCAAGCTCCTCGCCTCCCCGGGTGAGTCCCGGAATCCAGACCCGCCTCCCCGTCCAGCGGCTGCCGGCAAGCTTCGACCCCGGTTCCAGGGCCCGTTGCGCCACCAGCGCGAACAGCGCGCGCTCCACCGGCGCTTCGAACGACCGCTTACGCAGCGCATCGCGGAAGAATCGATCCAGGCCGAGTTCCCGCCACAGTCCATCCAACAGGTACGCCCCGCCAAACTGCCAGCTGTGGGTGATCTCGAGGTCCGAGAGAAGCTCAGGCCGTTCGCGTTCGTCGAGGTACTGGGCGAGCTGACCGACGAGCCGCCGGATCTGGGGGAGATCGAGCTCCTCCTTGCGGCCGAACGAATGGAGGATGTTCGTCTTCACCTTGCTGGTCTTCGGGTCTCGTTGTCCTTCGACGAGCTGGACGTAAACAGCGTCGGGGCCATGTTTGCGGGGAGATGGCACTTCTCGCAGGTACATGTACAGCAGTCTACACCTGTGTAGTCACTGTGTCAAGACTAAGTAATGCATCCGTGTACAACAGATTTCGGCGTGAATCGACCCCCTCACAACACGAAAACCCCGTACTTGCGCACTTCGACTCCCCAGCATGTCGCTCTCACTGTCGAACGCCAGCTTGAGGAATCGTGGTGTGCGGCCGGGGAATCGATCCTCGCCTCGGCCCCACGAGGCCAGGCTGGAGGATTCGGACTGATTCAGCCTTGTGCTGGTGAACGCGGCCCGTTCTAAGAAGGCTCGAACGAGCACGTCGAAGGAGGCAGCGGACGTCCTCGCGCTCGACCCACCCCGCAGCGCGATCGCCAAACTGCTTGCAGGGGCGAAGAAACACCGAAAGTGAAGACCCGACCGAAATTCCCGCGATGACCCGAAAGCCGCTGTTTCAGACCTTGACGTCAAGCCTTTCGAGCAATGCGGGGTTCCAAAGGGCGAGCGATCGGCCACTCGCGGCGTTGAGTTCGCCTGCGGCTTTGTTGTAGCTTGAGAGCAACTGCCTCGGGTCACACAGAGACGCTACCAGGGTGTCGCGACCCGAAGTCCGCTCGACGGTAGCCGCCATCTGCCACCCGACGGTGTACCAGGGCCCCTGATCGGGGCCGAAGAACAAAAAGCCCCGCTCGTGGATCTCCTGTTCCGTCTTGAGCGCTCCATCGAGGATATCGAGATAGAATCGCTCGATCTTCTTGAGGTCGCTCCCGAAGTACGCCAGGTGCTTGTCCCAACGAAGATGCGCCTCGGGTCCGCTCACCGCGTGAGGGTGAACCGTTGGCCCGCCGGCCGCGGCAAGCACGGCGACCCCCTCCCCAAAGGCAGCGATCCACTCCACGACCGATCGGACCCGGGCAGGCAACCCCGGAAGGATTTCCCCCTCCAGCCTTGCCGCGCACCCCTGCGCATAACCGATATGGTGCAGCTCGTGCGCCAAGGTATTGATGAATCGGTCCTCGTTCTTCGCCGGGTCGAGATAGAGAAAGAGGGCGGGGTTCCTCTCGAGGTCGAAGACGAAGCTGTTGGGTTTTGGCTTGATAACTGGATAGATCCTGCACTGAATCGACGTGCCTTTCGGCAGGTAGGCGAGGGCGCGCTTCAAGGGAATGTTGATGTCGATGGTCTGCCAGCGCTGGAGCGTTTCGGCAAGGACAGCAGCCCGATCCGGCGTCTCATCTGACAGGACGAAGCGACGGAAGACCGCATCGTCAAACGGCTGACCCCGCGAGCCCATCTCCCTCTCACGTCGCTTGAGCCGCTGGTACCCTTCGCTTGAGAAGAGCCGCTCCCATGCCGAATCGGAGATTCCTTTTTGCTCCTGCCGCGCCGAGAGGATGCCGATCACGGCTTGGGCCTGATCGGAGACGAACCGGATGTCGGATTGGCCATCGCTGAGTCCCTGCATTTCGGCCGATCCTACGTCCCCGGTCACGCCCTATCAAGGGGTGTAAGAGGGGGCGCCCCTTGGGATGTGAGGACACACACCCTGGTTCCATGCTGAAATTGGGTGCTTGTCACCCGAATTCCGTGGATCGCACAGACAACGGAGGCGCCATTTCAGAATCGAGCAGTCAAAGACTGCCGACCCCGCGAGCCACACCCCTGTCTGCATGCAACGCGCAGGCAGGCCCGTCGCGAATCGGTCTACCACATCAGGAGTGCCCCCGTCCCTGTGTGAAATCCGATGGTAGCCCCAAGGCCTCTTTGGGCACCACCACGCGTGGATCGAGGAATCTGAGCCAAATCGGTTATGTGGCCTTGGGTACCCACCTGTAGCGGCCGGCGTCGGCTTTCCATTCCAGCCGGCCCACATTCGTTACCTCGAAGTGAGAGCCCACAATGAGGGCTCCCTCGGCCACGGCGCGCCGGGCGATGCGTTCCCGCGTCGCACGAGCCTGCTCGGGCTTGAAGTCCTTCGAGATCACAAGCTCCGTGCGTTCCAGGAACAAGGGATCGAAGGCGGCATCTCCGATGTGGAACATGACAGCATCCTGTGAGGAGAACCGGTAGATGGTGTGCCCGACGCGATGCCCGGGAGCGGGGATGCCTCGTATCCCGGCCCAGATCTCTTGTTCGGCCTCCAGGAGTGTGCTCCGCCCTTCGAGCAGGGAAGCGAGCTTGCCGATCGATTCGGCCTGGCTGGCGAAGTAGAGGCCGTCATCCGGATCGCTCTTGAGCGCGCGCCACAAGTCCGTGCCAAGCACGTACTGTGCGTTGGGATACACGAGCGCTCCATCCTTGGTCAGGAGTCCGCCGATGTGGTCGGGATCACCGTGCGTGAGCAGCACAGCCTCAATGGACTGGGGCGTGATGCCCTCCTCCGCGAAGGTGGCCTCCGCAGCGTGCCGGCGAGGACCGCGATCCGGACCGTTGCCCGCATCCACAAGGATTCGTCTCCCGGACGCATCCACGACCATCAGTCCGCCTTCCATGAAGATCTCCCGACCGGCGAGGTCGGCGGGAATGTCTTCCACAAGATCGGACAGGGGACGCGGGCTTCCGGTTCCGTCCTTGACGATAAGGATTCGAAACCGGCCCAGCCGGAACCGATAGCTGGCGCTCGTCACGGAACGACCTCCTCGGTGGGGTTGATAGGTTCTACAAGAAAAACGACCGGGTTGAGCCCGTCCGTCCAACACGTGAGTGCATTGCCGGGATGCTTGTGATTGGGCTGAACACCCCCAGGGCGGTCCAAACGACGTTCCGCTGGATGTCAGCCCACAAGCAGAAACCCTCCGGTTGAGTCATGCCTTCGAGATGAACACCTGACCGTATTTGAACCTGTTGCAGGGTATGTGGCTCCATCCTATCGCTCGGTTACTGTACCGCTTTCAAGAGGCTCGATGAGGAACGTCACGGGACGAAAAGCGTCCGTACAGCAGCGCACCCAGCTGTTCTCAGGCACCCCTTCCTCCGTCTTGCCCTCAAAAGCGGCGATCCAGGCGAACGACTCGATGTCGTGCCATGCCCAAGGGCAAAGACCTTCCGGGTACATGACGGGTTGGGAGACATGGACCGTGTCCCCCACGGCCATAGAACAGGCGTGGAACGCCTCGGCTCGCGCCGGCGTCGTGTGCTTCTCGACGAGCTCCCGATCCAATGCTTTCTTGATGACGGTGATGCGGACGTCCTTCATTGCACCTCCTGAGATGCTCCTATGGCTGTCGCACGATGCCCAATCGACCCATGACGGTGTTGGTTGCGAAGGCTGACGGACGATCTGGCTGGATGGCGCTTACTGATGCTTCAGCATCGTGTGATTCGTTTCTTGAATACACATCCGCTGCACAACGCGGCAGATCAATGGAAAATGATACGCAATCCGCTTTTTCTATACAAGCCCCGATCCTGCAAGGATGAGGGTAGCCCCACGGTCTTCAGCCCGCGCAGGAAGGGAGCGCACCTTATTTCTCGCATCCGGATTCGCTTCGTCAACGCACTTGACGATCCAGGTGCGCGAAAGAGACAAGGTCTGGCCCGGGATGCGCTGACGCCGGATTGCAGGATTTGGCCCCGTTCACGACGCTGAGAATCCTAAAAATGAACGTCTGACTCCGGATGTTGTCCAAGCGGATCAGGCGAAGCTGGCTGAAGTGGACGCATGAGTCGTTAGAAGCAGTTTCGAAAGTTCATCTGAATCTGCTAGCATGGAGGCATGAGAGGGG